>JAFXOI010000002.1 GCA_017528825.1 Elusimicrobiaceae bacterium
CACTACCTCTAGTATTTATGGTGGCGTACAGAGTGTTGGAAACGGCGCCTATGCTTTACAAACACAGGTTAGTTCCGGCCAACAAGACGTATGGAACGGCGGAAAAGCCGAAGCGGCCGATATTTACGATGGCGGCGTACAAAATGTAAATAATGGGGCTTTTGCTTGGGATACTAATATTTATTCCGGCGGGGTGCAAAATGTAAGTGCCGGAGCTTTACCGAGCAGTTCTTTCATCAGTGGTGACAGCACCTTTTATACTAGCAGTATTACAAATGTACATGCCGGTGGTGTGCAAAATGTCTTAGCCGGTGCCAGTGCTTATTATACCAATCTGGATGGTACGGATGAAAATGCCGGCATACAGGATGTTCAAGCAGGAGCGTCTGCTTATAATACGCAAATATCTTCTGGCGGATTACAGAATGTATATACTAATGGATCGACGACTAGTACAAGCATTGGTAATTTCGGTTCACAGATGATTTCTCAAGGAGGAAAAGCTTATAATACCACTATTGCCGGTGGTACACAAGTAGTAGCAGGAAATGCTTTGGGAGGTATCATTTTCAATGGTTCTCAAGTGGTATCCGGAGCCACTGCAACGGCAGAAGCAAATATAGGACGTACTCCCAGCGGAACTATTGTGTACTATAATCCGTGGTATGTTCTGGCGGGTGGGGAACAGACGGCTATAGCAGGCGGAAAAATTTCAGCTGCTGTATTAGGAAGTGCTTCGATTGATACAGCTGGACAATTGATTTATGCCGACGGCGGTACGCAAAATATTTCCTCCGGCGGTGTAGCGGCTGATACCATCGTGCTAAGTAACGGTGTACAAAATGTTTTTGATTCTGGCTCTGCAACCAATACGGTATTAGGCAGCAGTGTGAGTAGCGGAAGTGTTACCTATAATATTACCGGCGGTACGCAAAATATTTATAATGGCGGTACGGCCACGGATACTATTGTTTCATCGGGCGGCACGCAAAATATTTATGCCGGTGGACAAGCCGATCAAACAAAAGTTAGTTCCGGCGGTACACAAAACGTATTAAGTGGCGGTATGGCTAATAGTACCACGGTATCTTCCGGTGGCTTACAAGTAGTCTCCGCCGGTGGATCTGCTAATGCAACGGACGTTTACGGTTCTCAATACGTATACGGCGGTGCTACCTTAACAAATAATACGCTGTATGATACTGCATATCAATTATTAACCTCCGGTGCCCAGACTTCTAACCAAGTCCTGTCTGGGGATGCAGTGATGCGCTTAGAAGATGGGGCTGTTGCTACTTCTACGTATATGCAAGACAGTACCTCCATGTATATTGGAAACGGTGGAACAGCCAACTACACTTCTATGTTGGATGATTCCAGACAATTTATTGAATCCGGCGGTGTTGCCAACCACACCACTTTAGACTATGCAGAGCAATATATTCAAGATGGCGGTGTGGCCAATGATACCTATCTAACAAATATGGCCTATCAACACATAACTTCAGGAGGTGTGGCCAATAACACTGTTTTGGATGATGCAGGGGAACAACGGATTTCTGCCGGTGGTGTGGCCAATAATACGACTGTAAGTAGTGGGGGATCTCAAATCATATACTCCGGTGGTGAAGCCAATTCAACCACTATCTCAGCGAATGGCGAACAATATATTGAAGATGGTGGCGTTGCCAATGATACCACTGTGGATAATATGGGTTCACAAATTATATCCTCGGGTGGTACTGCCAATGGAACTATTCTCTTAGCGGGTGGTTCTCAAGTAGTTAACTCTAGCGGTATGGCAAACAATACCACGATTTCCGCAGGGGGTATCCAAATTGTCAGCCATGGAGGTATTGTAGATGGACTGACCATTTACAACAGCGGCACCGAAGTAGTAAGTGACGGCGGTATCACAAGCAATGTAGCCATTAACTCCGGCGGTGCGATGCTTGTTTCTTCCGGTGGAAGCGGTGTCAATGTAACCGTAAATTCGTCTGGCACGTATGAAATCTTAAGTGGTGGCACGGCCGATACTACTATCATTAATGATAGCGGTGTACAATATGTTTCAGGGCTTGCCACTAACACCACGATTAATTCCGGCGGAGAACAAGAGGTTAAAGCCGGAGGACATGCAGAGCAAACCAATATCAATGGCGGGGTGCAATATGTTTCCATTTTTGCCCATGCAACTGACACTACTATTAACGCCGGTGGCTCGCAAGTAATTTCTCTGTGGGGAGATGTGCAATCTACTACGATTAATTCCGGCGGTACACAGGAAATCTTAGAGGGAGGATTTGCAATTTCTACCTTCATCAATGCCGGAGGGTTGCAGAATGTAAACTCCAAAGCTATTGCTTCCGCCACGACTGTGCAAGGTGGTACGCAAGAAGTATTGTCCGGTGGTCGGGCAATTGAGACTACTGTAACAAACGGTGGTGTACAAAATGTAGCCTCTGATGCAATCGCTTCCAATACTCTAATCAGTGGCGGAACTCAAAATGTGTTGTCCGGCGGTAGTGCACTTGTCACCACCATTGAAAATAATGGCGTACAAAATGTGGCAGGTATTGCCGATAATACAACTATTTCCAACGCTACCCAAAATCTCCAATCCGGTGCTGTGGCAACTCAGACTACGGTCTATGCCGCCGGAACTCAGCAAGTTAATTCAGGGGCAACCGCTATAAGTACTGTGGTATCCGGTGGTACCCTGAACATTTCCGACGGTGGTGTAGCCACTGATGTCAATGCCACTTCCGCTAATGTAAATATGTACGCGGGAGCCACTTTGAACGGATTTACAGCCTTAGGTGGCACTTTGCAGACCTACGGGAACAATGCTATTGACGGCAATGTAACACTGGGAAATGGAGCAGCGGTCAAATTTGTTGATCAAGGAACGCGCAGTCAGTTGACGGTAGATAATTTATTTGCCAATAATGCTTCCTTCTACATGAATGTAGATTTGGAAAAGCAGACAGCAGATAAATTAAAAGTACAAAACAACTATAACGGAACTGCGTTGTTACATTTGACCAACGTGGCTGCCACCGCTCAGAAAACAGATGAAAACGGTATCAAATTAGTGGAATTTGATTCTACTGCTACCGTAAATGGTACATTTGCCTTACCGGGCGGACAATGGGATCAGGGCGGATATGTCTACAAATTGGCGCAAGGTACTGAAGCTACTCCAAATGCGGACTACTACTTGCGCAGTACCAATCAACTCAGCGATACATTCAAAACGATGTTAAATGTACCGTTGATGAATAGTGTAATGGCACAAGTGGCCATGAATTCTTTGCAAAAACGTTTGGGAGATCTGCATGATATGGATAATCCCAATAAGAAACAAGGCGTGTGGGTACGCAGCTATTACAAAGATATGACGGTAAATGATCTGATTAAAACAGATCTGAACCTCTTTGGTGCAGAAGCCGGCTATGACTGGATGTTCTACGCCGATGAACCGACCAAACTTTATGCCGGTGTGATGGTAGGGTTTGTAGAAGCTGACACCATTAAGACGAAAAAGAACAACGGTATGTATGATAAAGGTGACGGACAGGCCCAGAGCGTAGGATTGTACGCCACTGTCGTCAATGATGAACGTTGGTTTGTGGATATTGCCGCACGTAACTTCTGGACCAAACTAGACATGAACAATCACGCAGCCGACGGCACCAAGATGAACTATAAGCCCGAGCAAAATATCTTAACACTCAGCGCCGAGGCAGGACGTTCCTTCCTCAGGCCGTTAACTAACGGACGATTCGTGCGTATTGAACCTAAGGCAGAGTTGAGCTATATGAATGCCGGTTCTGATAGCGCAAAAGTGAAAAACGGCATGGATAATCTGAAGATAGATTCCGCCAACTACCTCAATGCCAAAGCCGCTGTGCTGCTCTCTTATCAAGCCAAACGTGCTAATAACTTGTTATTGGAACCGTTTGTGGAATTGGCTTACCGCTACGAATTTATTGGCGGGAAAGCGGATGTTTCTTACGGCGGAGCTACCAAAGAAACCAGCCTCAAAGGCGGTGTGGCAGAAGTCGAGGCCGGGTTGAACATGCAATTAACTGATAACCTGTACTGGTATGCTTTAGGCAGTTATGAAGCCGGCGAGAAAATGAAAGGTTGGGGTGTGTACGCGGGCATTCGCTATGCATTTGGTAACGTGAATGGAAAAACCACTTCCAATACGAAGAAAAAAGTAGCCACCAAAGCCAATAATAAGACTAAGAAAAAGAAAAATACAAAGACCACCCGCCGCAATCAAGACATACCTGGCAATTATTGGTGGTACAACAAATAAGTAGCTTGTATCTCATAAAATACCCCGTACTGCAAAGTGCGGGGTATTTTTACATATAGTAGACAGTGAAAATGTCTTTTGGATAAATAGAGTGGATGTTTTAGCCTATTGCATTATTGATTTGAGTAGCAAGAAGAGGGGGAAAATCATAATAAAACCCTCCCGGCGGGAGGGTTTTAGACAAGAAAGATACAAATTAGATCTCATCTGCCTTGATAAATAGGTGGCTAAATGACAGAGAAACGCCCACAAACAGATTTTCACCGCGTTTGGCTACATAACTACCCTGGGCAGTATAATACTGAATAATCGGCGCAATAACCAATTCTTTCCACACCTCTACATCTAGGCGCGCCTCTGCCATTACTTCATAATCAAGATCCGTAGGGCGTTTGTGGCTGGCGTATAAATAGTCGCGGAACAATCCTTTATACACCGCGGTGACACCCTCTCTGACGGGCTGGTTAATTTCAATGCCGATTTCCCAGCCATATTTTTCAGAAGCCGGACGATAGGTAAAATCTTCTTCCGCAAAACCGGCTAAGTGAAAATCTTTAATATATGTCCCTTCAAAAATTTTAATACCGGCCGACGCGCGCACGACTTGTTTCAGGTGGCTATCACCTTGTGCATTGACCTCGGTTTCATAAGCCAGAGCGCCATACGGCCCGGCTTCAAAGCCGCCCAGAAAATTTTCCGTCCGCCAGGCTCGTTGGGTGTAAGAGGAGGTGAGCAAAATGGTATCGGCGTTTTCACTTTCCGTTTCTTCTCCGTCGTAAGATTTGAAGGTAGTTTTACCGTACTCTACCAGCAGTTGATTACCCCACACAAAGTGTTGCGCGAAATAATTTCCTTCCAAATCTAAATCTCCCTTTACAATATGTCCCGAATCGGCTGTTAATTTGGCATTGGGAAAATCTTTATATTCCCGACCATGTTTTACATCTGTAGAAGATAATTCGAATGCAAGGCGTTTGAGGTTTAATTCCCAGCCTCGCTTGATTTCCTCCGCTTGGCCTACCAAAGGAAATAAAGTTATAAGGGCGAGTATCAGTAGTTTTCGATTCATAAGTAAATATCCTAAGATAAAATAATATAACTCTTATATTCTATTTCTTTTGCTCACTCCTTGTAAAACAAAATCCCCGCCGTAGTGGCGGGGATTTTCAAAGCAAATTGCTTGCTTAGGCTAATTTTTTGATTTTAGAAACTAACGCTAACAAGTACACAACCGCTACCGTCATAACGAGCACAGAGCCGGTTTGAGAATGCATAGCATCAGAAGCAAAACCCATCAAAAGCGGGAACACCGTACCACCGATTAATCCCATAATCATCAAACCGGATACTTCGTTTTTCTTTTCCGGTAAGTGCAAGATGGCTTGAGAGAAGATGATGGGGAAAATGTTGGAGTTACCCAACCCGATTAAAGCAATACATACATATAAGGGCCATTGGCTGGTGAACACGAATAAACCGCCCATAGCCGCTAACATGAAGACTACGCTGGTAGCAAAAATAACTTTCGCCGGGAATTTAGCCAACAAGAAAGATCCCAAGAAACAGCCAATTGTACGGAACATGAAATAAATGCTGGTTGCGTAAATGGCTTTATCCAAGGTCCAACCCAAGCGGTCAATCAAGATTTGCGGGGCGGCGGTATTGGTACCCACGTCGATTCCCACATGGCACATAATACCGATAAAGCACAGTAAAATTGTGCCATTGCCCAACAGAGCTAAACATTGACCAAACGTAGAAGGTTTGCCGGTGATTTCTTCTTCTTTGATATCTTCTTTGGCAAGCATAATGAATGCTAACACACCTTCAATTGCAAATAAGCCATACATCCAAGTCCAGTTGCCCGTTTTAGCCGCAAACCAAGCAGCCAAAATCGGAGCAATAAAAGAAGCAATGGCTTTCACAAATTGGCCAAAGGTCATAAAGCTGGCTAATTTATCGCCGGTAACGATGTTAGACACTAAGGGGTTCAAAGACACTTGCATCAAAGCATTGCCGATACCCAACAAAGCAAAGGCCAACATCATGATGGCAAAGTTATAAGCCAACAAAGGCAAAGCCAATGCGGCTACTGTAACGCCCAAGCTGATCAACACCGTTTTGCGGCGACCGATTTTGTTCATGAGCATGCCCGTAGGAACGGAACACACCAAGAACCAGAAAAATACCATGGAGGGGCACAGATTGGCTACCGTGTTAGAAAGACCGAAGCTTTCTTTCACGTAGTTAGTAGCTGTACCAACGGAATCCACAAATCCCATGGCAAAAAATGCCAACATGACAGGGATCAATTTTGCAACTAAAGAAGACTCTTTTTTCTCAGTCATATTTTCTCCTATTAATTATAAGCAGGCCAAGCGCCGGTCTTTGTGCACACAAAAGCGGCCGTTTTAACCGCTTGTTCATGGGCTTGGCGCAAGGTTTTTCCCGCTAAAATACCTGCAATAAACGCACCGGAAAAAGCATCTCCAGCACCGACGGTATCTGCTACTTTTACGCGCGGTGTTTCAATGCGAGATACTTCGTCTTTAGAATAAATGGTGCTGTATTTATCTCCGGCCGTTAATACGACATAGCGCAAATTGTATTTTTCCAAGAACCATTTGCAGATTTCATCTTCGGTACCCTGGATACCAAACAATTTACTAATCACTTTGATTTCATCGTCATTGATTTTGAAGATATTGGCTTTAGCCAACAATTCTTCAATCAATTCCTTGCTGTAATAATGTTGGCGCAAGTTAATATCGAAGAAACGCAAAGAATCTTTGGGAGCATAATCTAACAAGGTTTTAATGGTATCTTTAGATTCTTGATGGCGTAGAGCCAACGTACCGAAACAAACTGCATCTGCTC
Source organism: Elusimicrobiaceae bacterium (assembly GCA_017528825.1). NCBI lineage: Bacteria > Pseudomonadati > Elusimicrobiota > Elusimicrobia > Elusimicrobiales > Elusimicrobiaceae > Elusimicrobiaceae bacterium. Next base: position 7,205 of record JAFXOI010000002.1, read on the forward strand.
TTTTTACCAAATCAATTGCTTTTTGGGAGAGGGGGATATGGTCCCATGCTACACCTTCAATAATCGTGTAGGTAGGTTGTCCGTCCTTTAATTCTACCTTTACACTTCCGGTAGGATAGGAAATCGTTTCACAGAGATATCCAATATGATTTTTTTCCATTTCTTGAATGATTTCTGTGCCTAATACGTCATTGCCTACTGCGCTAATTGCATATCCTTCTGAGCCAAGTTGAGTAGCATGGTAGACAAAGTTGATGGGGGCACCGCCGGCACGTTTGCCAGTCGGGAAAACATCCCAAAGTACTTCCCCAATGCCGACCACTACAGGTTTTTTAGTATTCATACCTTCTATAGTCCTCACATTTGAGATTTAGTCCTTCTGTTCTCATTCTATCAGATTTTCGTCAATTATGCTAGTGTTGTTTTTTGTGCCCCAAAAAAACTGTTCTTCACAAGTAAAAACAGCTCGGCAAGAGATTATCTTGAAGGTTGGGGGGATTGAGTAAAAGCAGGGGTAGCAATTTTTAACTTTGTATATTCTGTTTGCGCGGTGGCGGAGACGTAATTGGTGACAGAAACAGGCAACAGAATAGTGGCAGTAGACTTACTCTTAGGCAATTCTGCTAATATTTCTTCTCTATTACTCCACTGGTAACTGGTCGGCACTTTCATCTTATTGGCTACCATTTCATAAGCTATGTTATCTACTTTGACATAGCCCGGATGTAATTTGGCGTATGCCAGTAATGCCTTCTTAAAAGATTGCGGTGTGCGCGCCAAAGAAATATCACGCAATGCCTGCATATCCGTCAAAAGATTTTGATAGTCTTGAATCATTTCCGGCGAATAAGAGGTGGATGCCGATGGTTGTAATATCTCTTTGACCTGTTTAATAGAGATAGCAAGCGGTTCAATCACTTTCCCTTCTATAACTACTTTTTGTGCCAAGGTAGAGGTTTCTCCATGGTGAATGTAATAGCTCATATGATCCAAAATACTGGAGAAATAATTGGGGGCCGATTGTCTGTTATGAAAAGCTACTTCATCTGTGCGCAATTCATATACACCACTAGGGATATAGAGGTTTATTTTGCTGGCCGTTTGTGGTTTTTTGCGAATTAGCTTCATATAATCTTCCAGCGTTTGGCCTGCATAGCAAGTCCACACCAACAGGTGTGTAAAACCGGAATTGTATTTACGGATGGCATCTAAAATGTCTGCCAATGTAGTGATGGAAATAGCATCTAGATATGGACTGAATAAATTGGCACTCCACTCGCGACGGAAATTATTAAAGCCGTTAACAGAACGCCCATGCGCATATAAGAAAATCATATTTTCTTGGTTAGGGCGCAACAAGCTTAAATTTTCATCAAGGGTAGCCCCTTTATAACCGATCATGGGAAAAGAATTTTCTAAACTTCCCAACAACGGTGCCTCTGACGGAACGTCTACTCCGAGCAATAAAATAGCCGGCGAAGTACGTCCGATTATATTTTTCAAGGCAACCGTAAGATCCTCAGTTCCTACTTTTAATTTTCTTAAAGCGGTTTTCAAAGCACTTTTATCTTGCTCAGAAATACGACGGCTGACAGAGGACTGCAATTGCTCAGCAATGAAGGCCTGATCTCCTTCATCGTCAAATAAGGGCATTGCAAAGTCATATGTACCCGGCATATTTTCCGTGGCGGATACGTCGCCGGACAGGGCCCTCATTACGTGGTGAGTCGGCCAATTAACATTGCTAGAAATCCCTTGGAAAACGGTTTGATATTTCTGAGACAAATCGTCATTTGACAGCGTTTTATTTTCTGTCAAAGAATTCGCATCTACCGCTACCGTATAAGAGATAATTTTTTGTTCATCGGGCAGCGTAAATTCAATATGCAAGTGCAAATTGCCTGTTTGAAATCTACGGGTAATACCGGAGGATTGTATCCCAAATTCATGATTACCCATACGCACGTGTGCGGTGGCTTGCGGATGCTTTTCCTGCAGACTAGCCACGATATTGTCCACCACCTGTTGCACAGCTTGATTAGATACACTCTTTTTAAGCAACAGACGGCCATCTTTGGAAATCTTAACGCCCGCAATTCCTTTAGCTAGTTCCTGCGATAATGTAAGAGGGCTTTCCTCGATAGAGTAGAAATGTTTCCCTTGAACAGGGCGCAAAGACAAATAACCATCCTGCGTATATACTAATTCCGCAATGTTTTGATCTTGGGTATTTAAGAATTTGATTTTATGGAATTTGCCATCTTGCTCACCCATGATAGCTTGGCTAGCCTCTTGCATGAGGGAAAGATGCGTGGCATTACCTACTAACGCTTCGGCATACAAGGCATGCAATTCTTGTAGCGTATTCCAATCCAGTCCGGCCGAACGCTTTTTGACAAATTTAGAAATCCACGCTCTAAAACCTTCCAATCCCGGGCGATCGGCATCTGTACCGGAAATTTCTACCACGGAAGAAGTGGGAACCTCTAAGTTGTCTGTCCCTATAATGAAGCGGCTTACCGGTAAAGCGTAGGTGGGGGAAACTTTTTCAGGAGCAGTTTGCTCAGCCATGGCAGCAGCCACGGGAGTTTCTTCAGGCTCCACCGGGCGTAAGAAAGCTTGCTCTTGGGCAGGGAGCAGGAACGGAGCAAACAGGAAAGAACCTGTGATTAAGGCTTTCTTCCAAGTAGGAATAGAATTCCCAGATCCCGAAGTAGGGGCGGTTGTCCCAGTTGGATCAAAAGGCTCCTGCCGGCGAAGCGGCAGGAGCACCTCCTATACTAGATGGATTATCTTCTCCCGGTAGTTCCGTAGGATCCGCTTCCGGTGCGGCAATCGGGCCAAAGACTTCTTCCCATGTAGTGGTTCCATTGTATAATTTATCTAATGTTTTTTGCGTAATAGTCTTTTCCCCTTTGAGCAGTTCATCTAAATTTACAATGCGTCCTACATGTGTATAGAATAAGGGTACTGCTTTAACGTCATAGGTTACAGGTTTTCCATTTTCATCTATTACCGGTCTGCCTTGTTCATTGAGTACAAGCAATTTGTTCGGGTTACCTTCATTATCATACAGCACCATAAATTTATCTTCATCTTCTGCAGTGAGTTCTTTCCATGTGCCGTTAGCATCTTTCCAATAATAGGTTTTGAATTTGGATATATTTTCATCCGTAGAAGAATTTAATTTATGTCCATACCATTTTGTAGGCGTCTTTTTGGTTTGGTATCCTTTTGCAGCAGCTGCTTCTGCAAAGAATTTTCCCATCATTTCAGAGAAAGATTCTTCTTGTTCCACATAAATAGCATCATAGGAACCATATAAGTCTGTATTCTTAAAGGCGGCTGCTTCATATAAACCCACCATCATATGATGTGGCATGGCCAGATAATAGGTTTCGTCTTCTTTCATGGGCACATAGTGACGGTTTCCGTTTTTATCTTCCGGACTTAATATATATACAAACACTTGTACATCAGAAGTATCCACCACTTCTTTCCCGTCTGCATTTTTGATCACTTTCAAACCTTGTACCGCAATACGTATATTGTGCGAGCAGGCAAATGTAGCGGTGATTTCTTTTCCAGAATCTGCTTCAATGCCTTTTGTATAGACAAAATTATCGTGCATAAATTGGATAAATTGTCTACCTAAAATCGGACGAAGCGCAGGAGGTTCCGGATTGGGGCAATTATCTGTTAAAGTAGATAAAGTTACCTCATCTTTCCACAATGGCTTGCCGGTGTTCATATAACTAGCAAAACCAATCAAACGCCATTTTTCGATAGGTTTATTATCTCTGGTTTTTAATTTTCTTTCTCTACCAGTTACATCCGTTTCGCGAGAAAGCCGTTTAAACTTCCAATAAAGTCCATCTGCTGTCGCATTGGCCATAGCGGATTCTACGTAATAGGGATTATGACTGGTCCGAGAAGTTTTGTCACCTACCAATTTGACAACAGGTTGATTCATATCTCCCGCTTCTCTCTGCAAGTTTTCCGTAACGATACCCATAGATTTATGTAAGATACTATACGGATTCTCTTTTGCATCTTCTTGTCCTACAGGTACAGCGCTACGATCTAAGGCATCGATGATGTTGGTCGCTACATAGGTTTTCCCTGTTTCTTCATCTCTAGCTAAAAGGGTGGCAACCAGTCCTTTCCCTTGACCAAAACCTTTCCCTTGTACGTATTCAATACCGTTTAGAATTTGGTCCTCTGAGTTATGTGTATGTCCTTCATACACTACCCGAACCAATTTTTTCAAATCAGCCGGCATTTCATCAATCGCTTTTGCAATCGCATAGGCTCTACTATCTATACGATGATCATTTAACGCTTCATGCATCAGTACCACGATATGATCAACATTATTTTGTTGTAAATGCGCGACGGTAGTATTCAAAGAGGTTTGGAAATCTTCTTGTGCTTCTTCCTCTTTACCGGCTGGGTATTTTTTATTACCATAACCCGCTTTTCCTAAGGCAATGACCGCTACCCGTTCCCCCGTGCCAGTGATCTTAATGACATAAGGTAAGGTCTTTCCGATGGCACTTTCAAGCGTTTCCGGAACCCGTAACATACGCTGCTGCCCAGCGATAAAAGCAGGTCCACTGGCCACTCTGGAATGTTTATCAGTAGGTTTCCACGATCCTACAAATTTTAACCATCCTAAATTTGTCAAGAAGGTCTTAGAAACATCTGCTTCGTGGTTCCCCATGGTAAAGACATCCACACCCATGTGAATCAATTGAGAAAGACCCCACATGGGATATTTATTCAATAAATAACTTCCGGTAAAGCCGTCTCCACCGAATAATACAATTACGTTCTCACGACCGAATTCTTTAAAGAATTGTTCTGCTACCAGAATAAATTCGGTAATATCTTCACCATGCCAATCAGAGGCGTTCAAAATAACGGTTTCTGTGGCACGGCCTCGAATTTCTTTGGGCAATTGGTCTTCCATAAAAGTTCTTACATTTTCAGGAACTCCCACCAATTTCGTATCAGAGCCAGCCTTACGTTCTGGGTGGACATATTCAGTCGTAGTAGGACGAGGACTTTGCAAAATATCACGCCAAGGCAGCAGGCTCTTTTGCCAGTTTGGAAACACCGTTCCCCATAATTTATTCCAATTTTCTTGCGCTCTAGCTTTGGCTTGTTGGGGCGTTTCAGATTTGTTTTGTTCAACATGATAACCCAAAATAGCATCATCATATCTTTGCAAATCCGTAATGGTGGGTACTTCAGAAGCCGTTAAAAATTCGGTTTCATTTAACGGAATTCGATCTACTTTACTATGATTTTGACCGTCTGTTGCAACGCCCGTAAAACGATCACCAGTAGCTATCACCGGTCCTTGAGTAGAAGCCGCGGCACCACCGCCACTAAATTCCTCACCTAATGCCTCTATAAATTTGAGGAACTGCGGCATTCCCGGGATAAACGAACTGTACAAATTGCCATCGCTAGCAAACGCTTTGTGATAAGCATTGGAAATTTTACCGAAGAATTCTTGGAACAAACTCCACACAGAAGAAGTATTTTCCTCTTGTTGAACTGCCGCTTGTGTGGCAATATGGTCAACTAACGGGGTGGTTTGAATTTGTCCGTTTTGGTCCAAACTTACTTGATACCATCCTTCTTTTCCATCTACGGTTAAGTAGGCGGCTACAAAATCCATTTCAGACAGAGCAATGGCATGATCTACCGTCACTTCCTGTAAGTCCTGATTGATACCGGGGTTCTGTTCAATGAATTGTTGACTCACCGCATAACCAAATAGGACCGGCACCTCTCCACCACGGGAATGATGTATAGCTACGCTTGAATCATAGCTAAAAGGAATCGTATTTGCATCAGCAGAGGAACGGAGTATGCCTTCACGCAAGAGCTGTTGCAAGCCGGCTAAGCTCATACCTTGTCCTCTGTAGAGCATCTGTTTTCCTTGCAATAAATTGCTCGGAAAGGCAGGTATTAAGTACTTTTCAGTAGCACTAATTAAACTTGCTGTCGCATACTGATTGGGGAATTCAGCTAAGCGTTTTTGCCAGGCCATATTTTCTTGAGAAAGCCCTTGGCTAGCTGCAGAAGCAGCTGTTTGGTTAGCCAAATATTCCTCCCAAGGAGTAGCTATCATTTCCTGTTTCTCATTTAAGCTAAGTCTATACCAGCTTTTTACTCCATCTTTTTCCATATAGGTTAAGACATGAGAGATTTTTTCCGGCAAGATATCATGAGTCAATAGGATCTCACCCGCATTACGATAGGAGGAAGTCACTCCCTTAATAGTTTCTTGACTCATCGGAACTACAAACACTACTGGTACCTCACCCGATACATTTGCATAACCTGTCGCGGTATAAATAGAAGGTGATAAGTAAATCGTATGATCCTCGCGATAATTCGCTTTTATACCTTGACTTAAAATTGTTTTCACTTCGTCCATAGAATTGAAATGCATTCCTCTATATACGGCGGAACCTTCCGGAGCTTGCGGTACAGGAATTTCATTTCGTTGGTATACGAAGAACCCAATGGACGGAATAGAGCTTGCTTCATCTATTTTCTTTTCAAAAGGAATCTTTAGCTGATCTGCTGGAATGGACGGTAGAGCTGCTTTGGCCGTTGTTTTAGCATGGATTCCAATTCCTAAAATACCCGCGATTAAAGCCATGGGCATTGCAAAGCTCCATAAGGGGCCCAATACATCTGATAGAGCTGCCAAGACAGGAGTGGCTCCACCTGCGGCGATAGAGGTCATCATCAAACTGGTGGTTCTATCTACTTCAGCAGGTCTGGCCGATTGGGCTAAATTGACCAGCATGGGGAAGATATTACCATATCCAAAACCCGTCAAGAACAGACCCGCAATTGAAAGCGCAGGCACACCCGTCATGACCAACGCTAACCCTGTCAAGGCGACTAGACTGGAGACCACTAACCGCTGTCTAGGTGTACCTAAATAACGACTCGGTAAATAGGTACCCGCAAAGCGACTGGCAAAGATACCGGCCACAATCGTGCTTAAGGTGACGATGTTTGCGGTAGCGGGTGTCATATTAAACACTTCAGTTAATAACATGGGGGTATTAGACAGGGCGAAAATTTCTGCTGCAATATAAGAGGCCCCGCCTGCTACAAACGGCCAAATGGGAGCTCTTTGAGCAGGTGCAGCAGACTGCGCTGCTGCCTCTTCCGTAGGTGCAGCCGCTACTTCAGGAGCACTCTCTGCCACATTCATAAACATAGAAGCGATTAATCCTGCTAAGCTAATTGCTCCGTAAATGGGGAATAGCAAGGTCCAAGAATATCCGTTGGCTGCTAGCACTACTGTCGGCAATACCCAGTTCAAAACAGTGGGGATAATCTTCCATGCATCCAAACTAGATAACATAGAGGCGGCCGCTGCATCCGTTTGAGCCACATCAAAGGCCAAAGCACTAGCCGCATTTTTCAAAATAGTAGAACCCGCACACAACAAAGCAATTGATCCTAACACCGTCCAGAATTGTGGCATGGTGGTTAACGGTGCTCCGCCTAATACAAAGCTTGGGATAGCTAGTCCTAAAGTAGATAAAGCTAAACCGATACGCATCATTGGTATACGACCGATTTGAGCTTGTAATCTTCCAAAAGGAATAGATAAGCCAAACATACCAAATCCGGACAAAGTGACCAAGGATGCCACAAAGGTACTTAATCCTAAAGAGTCTTTGAGCAAGGCAACTGCCGGCGCAACGAAATCAGCAAAACCTGCCAAAGCCGCTAAGAGGGAAATAGCAGAGGCTAAGACAGCCGCGTGCGCCGCATTGGCTGCACGAGCTTCTTCCACGTTCGCTACGCGGTTAGAACTGGTTAGACGTTGCCAGACATTTTTTAACTTATCCCCAATTGCAAAGATTGGAAGACCCGAGTACAAATATCCCGTTCCGGTAGAAGGAGCGGAAGTAGTAGCCGTAAGCCGTGTAGGAGTAGTCCCAAACTGCACCGCAACCGTAGGCTGACGAGTTTCCGTCGCAACCACTGGGAGAGGAGTAGATTGTTGCTCAAGCACAGGTGCGGCAACCGTTGCTGCGGTGGTCGCAGTGGCTTGTTGAGCCAGTGCCTGTTGCGCTCTCATTTGCTGTTGATAGAACGGATTATATCTATACCACCAAGGAGCTATATAATTTAAGTAAAAATAGTCTTGCAGTGTTTGCAATCCGCTTTGGATCTTTCCGGTAATCGAATATCCTTGCCGTTCA
>JAFXOI010000003.1 GCA_017528825.1 Elusimicrobiaceae bacterium
ACGGGAAGAATTGGCGGGCTCATGGGGAAAACCGGTTTGGATAGCTAGCAGCGGTTTCCGGTACTATATTGGGCTCTGTCTTTTGGGATATGGATATTTGCTGGCTCCGTTTTTGCGGGCCGGTGTTTCTGCCGCCAGACAATTGCAAACCGATGCTAATACCGTATTAGTCACCCGCTATCCGGCAGGACTGCGTCACGCGCTGTGGCATATGGATCAGGATAACCGGATTGAAATTTTGGACCGGTTACAGTTAGTGGGTATTATGTGTATTGAAAAGCCGAGCGGAGAGCCCACACTACTACAACGTATCAGCGGAATTTACAAAGCATATCCGTCGCTGGACAAGCGGCTGCTTGCCCTGCATGATATGGACGGCATGTTTGATAAATTGCCGCCTCGTGCGTAAGCGTTAAAGTAGTTTATTGGTGCTGGGCTGAAAGTCAAAATATTCAAAAGATTCAAAGTCCAGCAGGCGCGCCCAAACATTCAAAGGAAATACGCCGGTTAACGTATTAAAATCCCGCACCGCACTGTTATAAGACCTTTTATTGCGTTGGATGCGGGCTTCCACTTGCGATGTTTCTTCCAGTAAATGCAAAAAATGGGCGTCGTGTTGATAAGAGGCGTCTTTCTGCAAAGTTTCAAACAAAAGATGTAGGGTACGGCTGAGATCTTCTTCGCAGGCTACCCGTTTAGCCAAATTGTCGCAGAAGGCTTCTCGGTCTTTTAATTGATTGAGGGAGTAGGCAAATCCTTTGCCCAGTTCGGGTATGGCAGTGGCTAAAAGTGCTAACGGTCCAATTAAATCACTACGTTTTTTAAGTTGTACATCTAATCGCAATTTCGCTTGTAGTACTGCCTTCCTTAGCGCGGCAAATTTGAAATAAGCTCCTATAGCCCCTACCACTAGCGCACACATAAAACCAAATAAGAACCAAACCATAATAACCCTCCTATCTTGCCAAATAGAATTTTTCTCCTACAGTCAGTATAGTGATTTCTGCCTTTTTTATCAAGTCTGTTTTCTTAATTATGCCCCGCCTATTTGTTGGGCAGGTTTTTTCTGTATAGCTTTTCTAAAACATATGATACAATATAACTATGAATCAACACGGTATTTTACATAAACTGATGTTAGTAGTTATTTTGGTGGCCGGTTTTGGCCTAGCTTTGACGTTGCCGGCTTGGAAAAAGCACACGGACCAACGTCACGCTCACCAAGTAATACATATATTGCAACAGTTGGCAGAACAAGAAAGAACTTTCTATGCCCAATATGGCGTATATAGTGCTGATTTGGCTTCTCTGACAACGGATCCGGCTTGTCATCCCGCGGTGCGGGAAGGACAGAGTCGCATGCAATGTGCTGAATATGAAATCAGCCTGGAACAAGCACATGTTTTGCAGGCCCACAGTCTGAAATATCCCCAATGGTTTGAGTTGGATATAGAAGATCCGCATTTGAAATGCGAATATGAAACCGATTCGACGGTGGGGGCTTTATTGTGCAAGGCTGTCCATTTATAAGAAGTAAAGGAGAACATCATGAAAAAAGTATGGTTTAGTTTGTTGATAGTGCCGTTTTTATTTGCCTGTGCCACAAAGGTGAATCGTATTGACACAAATGAGGTAAAGGATATTAGCGGCCGTTGGAATGATACGGACTCACAAATGGTAGCCCAAGAGATGATTTCGGATTGTCTGAACTCCGGTTGGTATGCCAAAACAGTGTCCAAACTGGGAAAAGAACCGGTCGTGATCGTAGGTACGGTAACCAATGACAGTATGGAACATATCAATACCGCCACTTTTGTGGAGGAGATACAACGGGCATTGATTAATTCCGGCAAAGTGGAATTTGTTGCCAGCAAAAACGAACGCGGTGAAGTCCGCCAAGAAAGATTGGAACAAGATGAGTTCGCATCCGAAGAAACCCGCAAGGCTTTCGGACGGGAAGTGGGAGCGGATTTTATGCTCTCGGGAGTGCTCAACTCTATCGTGGATTCCCAAAATAAAAAGGCCGTTGTATTTTATCAGGTTAATATGAAACTGATCAATATTGAAACCAATCAAATTGTCTGGAACGGCCAAAAACAAATTAAAAAATACGTTACTAGAAGCAAAACCAGCTGGTAAATTTTATGACGAAGGCGCGTTGGTGTACACTCCTGACAGTCTTATTATGCTGCTCAGCGTGCAGCGCGCCTTCTTTACGTCATAAAAAAGAAGTTAATAAACATCTCGCCTCGAACGATTTCATCGCTGCCCAACAATCTATAGAAAAATCAAGAACCAAAGAATATAGCCGTAAGGATAGTTTGCTATATGCCTTGGATGTGGGGGCTGTATTGCATGATGGAGGAATGGAGGCAGACAGTGATAAACATTTTGCTTACGCGCAAGACCGCATAGACGAACTTTTTACCAAAAGTCTTTCTGCCTACACGGCTCGCTATCTTATTAATGATTTAACCGCTCCGTATCAGCCGGCCCCTTACGAACGAGTGCTGACCTATTATTACCGCGCCATGAATTTTTTAAGCCAAGGAAGAATCGGAGATGCCTTGGTGGAGGCCAACCGCGCGGTGTATTATCTGGATCATTTGCGTGACGGTAAAAAATCCGGTTGGCGGGAGGACCCCTTCGTACAGTATTTTATGAGTTTGGTATTTGAGTCAGCAGGGAAACGGGATGATGCCCGTATTGCACGCGCGCGTGCTTCCCAAGCGGCTCCCGCCATCGTCCAAGCATTAAGACTGCCTGTTCCGCCAGCCGATTATGGAGAGGTGATTTTGGTACATGCCAACGGGGTGGTACCGCTTAAAAAAAGCCAAACCTTTCAAGTGGCGTGGGGAGATGTATTTCTGTGGCTCAATGACCCGCGGGAACAAGCTAATACCGTAAGTCCTGAAATCCAAAATGCCATTTCCGCCGGCTTGTTGGGCAATGCCATTACAGTAGCTTATCCCGTTGTATCGGAACAACCGTTTGAGATTCAATCTTCCGAAGTCATCACCCAACAAGGGGAGTCTTATCCCACCAGTTTACTAGGGGATGTGGCTGGTTCTATGAAAACGGATTTGAAAGAAAAAGAAGCGGGAACTTTATTTCGTTTAGCAATACGAGCCGCTTCAAAACGGGTGGCGGCCGTACAGGCCAAACATGCAGCGGCACGTTCGTCCCAACAAGAGTATGTGGGAGATTTAGCCGCCATGCTGGTCAGCTTCTTAGGCGCTTTAACCGAGAAAGCCGATACACGCCAATGGTTCACTTTACCGGCCCAGTTGCGCCTGGCGCGTTTTTATGTGCCGGCCGGTACACAAGATATTACGCTGCGTTTTAGAAATGGATTTGGTAAGATAGTAGGAGAGTATACATTTAAGGATGTTGCAGTGCCGGCGGGGGGACGCGTATATTTACACCACCGCACAGCCAAATAAAGAGGAGAATATATGAAAAAAATAGGAATTGTGGCCAGCGCATTACTGTTATGTGCTTGCGCCGGGATCAATAAAAATACGGTCAGCTATCAAATGAGCAAATATGACCAACATGCCTATTACGTGGTAGCAGGCGAGGGCGCGACCAAGGACGCCGCGGCAGAGAATGCTTTGTCGAATATGCGTCAAAATATCTTGCAAAATGTACCCGATGCTCAGAAAATTGAACAGTTGGACGATTTATTAGCCAATGCAAAAATAGGGAAAGTGTGGCGTGATAAGAGTCAGCAAGACGTCAAAAATTATTTTGCTTTGGCCGTATTGAAACGTGCTACAGCCCAAACCATTTTACAGGCGCCGGCCAATGACTTGGATGCCCGCTTGGGAGCTTTAACTGCTAAACTACAGGCTACAGAGGACAAATTTGCAGGTCTGCGCGCCGCTTTTGCCATGGAACCGCTAATCGTCAAACGCAATGTCCTGCAGGATTTGTATATTTTTATAAGCGAAGAGCATGAAGGATACGAAGCACAGCGGTTTGATTCATTCAAAAAAATGTATAACGACCGTTTGGCCGCTGTTAAAGTGGCGGTTGTAGTGCGCGGAGAAGAACATCTCGTCTTGCTCTCTCGTATTACAGATGCGGTGAACCGGATGGGTCTAAGTGTTGTAGAACCGACGGATAGTACAGCGTTGTTATCGGTGGAAGTAGATGCCGAGGTGGACGGTTATACTTCCGATCGTTTGAAAGGACTAGAGTGGGCGGCTACCGGGGCTTCCGTAAGCATGCGGGACTTGCAGAACCTAACCACCTTTGCCCGTTTTGATGTGCATGACCGGGCCGGTACGGGCCGCCAAGCCGATTCTTTGCGTAAGAGCATGGAAGGGGTCGGACAGAAAGCCGCTACTGAAATTGTAGAACGTTTAACAAACTATTTGAAAACAAAATGAGGAGACTGTATGAAAAAAACATTATTTTTTATCTTATGTGCCGCGTTATTAGTACCGGCTTGTGCGCAACAAAATGAGTCGGAAGCAGACAAACAAGCCCCTGCCGTACAAACCCCGGCGGAACGCAATAAAATGCTGTATTCGTTAGGGTTTTTATTGGGAGATAATTTAAAACATCAATTAGTATTGGATAATGATGACGATTACAAAGCTCTTTCCCAAGGGATGCGCGATAGTTTGCTCAATAAACAGGCTCAAACAGATTTGGAAACGTATAAACCTCAAATCATGGAAAAATATAAACAAGATGCCCAGACGATTAGCCAACGTCGCCAAAAAGAACAGAAGGAGTATTTAGAAAAATTCGCTAAAGAAAAAGGCGTAAAAGTGCTGGACAACGGGGCTATGATTAAATTATCCAAAGAAGGAAAAGGTCGCACCCCGAAAGCGGACAGCAAAGTAACGGTACATTATGAAGGGAAATTAATGGACGGAACCAAATTTGACAGTTCGTACGACCGTGGAGAGGCCTTTACCACCAAATTGACGGATGTGGTGCCTTGTTGGACAAAAGGATTGCAGTATATGCGCCCGGCTTCCAAGGCCACTTTAGTTTGTCCGGCCGATACGGCTTACGGGAATCGTCCCATTGGGGTTATTCCGGCTAATTCCGTCTTGATTTTTGAAGTGGAAATGATTGATATCGCTGACTAATTATGTCTAAATTAAGCCGTTTTTTGATTGGTGTAATTATAGCGGGGCTGGCTTTTATAGCGAGCTTGCACTTGTACCGTGCCTATGAACGGTACGCGCAAACCCAACAAGAATCCCAGCCCTTTGCTACACAAACTTTTAATCAGGTACCGGTTTCGTTCGAACCCGTGGAACCGGAAGTGCCCGTGTATAAACGCTATTCGGAAGATGCGCAACCACAGGAAATTTATTTAGAAGATGCTCCGTTGACACCGGACGCTGCAAAAGAGCAGGCCCGCCAGACAGTTAAATCTATTTTGGCAGATTATCAGAAGGATGAAAAACTACAGGCCTTTTATGCGGAACTGCAAAAAAATACCGGCCAAAATATCACGCTGGAAGATTTAAGCGGAGAAAATCTGGGGGTGTTGTTGCAACAGCATCCGCAAGTACAAGAAGTAATTAGCAAATATGCCAAAGATCCGGAATTTGCTAAAACGTTGCAAGAGATTTTTGCTAATCCGCAGTTTGTGCAAAGTGTAATGATTTTGCAACAACAAGGAAATCGGCCACGTTAAATATCCGTGTGCAGATAAGAAAATTTTGGTATGCTAGTAAGTAGTGGATTGTAGTGAGGAGGATTTTCTGTGTTAAAAATATTATTAAAAGCAGCAGTTTTATTTTTGATTGTTATGAGTGTGTATCTTATTGTGAATCCGACTGCGTGTTCTAATATGTTGGCTGGACGGGAACGGTCTTCTTCCCAGCAAGAACAAGGTCAACGTAATCCGATGAACGAACAAGGTCAAAGCGTATCCAGCACGCAAAATCAACCGGATGAGATGTTTACCCCTACGGCCGATCAGGCTCCGCATCAGGGTGTGATTGATACGAACACCTTGCAGGAAGAATCAAAGCATCCTGTCTATTCCCAACAAGACATTGACTATGCTATTGCTAGCCGTTATGTGGAATTAGAACGGGAATATGCCAGTAACCATACGATGGGAAAAGACACTTCCAGAGAGATTTCATTTATTGTTATGGATGATTTTGAAATGTCACCGGCCGAATGGGAAAGTTTCTTATCGCGTGCTACGGCCAGCGGATTATTTGAAAAAGTCCGCAAAGAACTACCGATTACTCAATCTACTAGTGTGAAATAATAAAAACCCCGCTGAAAGGCGGGGTTTTTTATGGTGTATTAGCGGGGAAGTCTTCCTGCCAGTAATTCTGCCATCGGTCGCGTATATCTTATCTTGCTTAATATGATTTTGACAGAGGCAGTAATTGGTACAGATAAAAAGGCGCCCGGGATACCCCACACCAGCCCCCAAAAGATTAAAGAGGCCACGACTATGACCGGATGTAAATCCATTCCTTCTCCCATTAAATGCGGTTCAATTAAATTGCCGATTAAGAACTGGGTGGCCGTCATCAGCCCGATAATTACCCAAAATTGACTTCCGATTCCGTACTGTAAAAATAGGACGGGGGCCGGCAAAATAACAGACACGATGGACCCAATACTGGGAATAAAGTTGAGCAGGAACGTGAACAAGGCAAAGAGGAAGGCTAATTTTACTTTGAAACAAATCAAAATAATCCATACCACCAGAGCCGTCACCAAGGAAGTAATGAGTTTAACAGACAGGTATTTGGATACATTAGCCAGCATAGCCTGTACCGTGTCATTGGGAGTATGAGAAGGAATCGCCTTTTTCTCACCGATAAATAAGAAAATAATAAACAAAATAATTAAGGTAGTAGTCGAGAGAACAGAGAAGAGCTGTTTTCCAAAGTTTTGGAACCAATTGAGCAAAGGTAATTCACGTATATACTCAATGACGGAAGCTTGGTCCAGTTCAATGCCGTGCTGAGCCAGTTTGTGCATTAAATCAGTGGCCATACCCAGTAAATTGTCGCGGTAAATCTCGGCTCCCTTTAAGAAACTTCCTACGGAATTGACCGTGAAATAAATCACACCTGCAAAACATAAAGTAAAGAAAAGAATAGAAACTGTCAATGCAAGCCATGCAGGCAAAGATAATTTTTTATGTAACAGCGCCGCGCATTGGGCTAAGATGGTATAGAAAAAAATAGCAATTACCAGCGGAATCATCAAGGCGCGGGTATAAATCAGCGCTGCCGTAATAACTCCGGCCGCAATAATAGTAAGACAAATGGCACTTGTTTTTTGATAGTACCACGCAGTTTTATCGGTAAACATTAGACCCCCTTTGATTCCATTCGTTTGGTAATTTCACGAGAAAGAAACAAAATTTTTCCTGTTATATTGTTCAAATCGTCGCAGCAAGCGGTTAGCATCCAAACAGGCAATTTGGCTAAAGTATAATTCTTATAAAACCGGTTAAATTGATCATAAGCGGTGGTAAAATCATCACAGCAACGGGATAAATTTTTGGCCCGCAAAGAAAAATTCTTGGCTTGCAAAGAGTTCGGCACCAGCTCCTTATAAGGAGAGATGCGGCATTGCCCCCGTAAATGTTGCCAGGTATCTACAAGTTGGTCCATATGGCTACGCAGTTGGGTGCAAAATTGGGTAAAATCAGTTCCAAAAGCGGTATCACGTATCTGAATTTGTTTGTGGTCTTGGCTTAAAATAAGCTCCAGGCGTCGCGTGAAATCACGCAATTGTTGCGTTTGAATAGCGAGCATACCGCGTGCGGCATCCGCCTGGGTGGCTAATTGATCAAATAAATCTGTCATAGCGCATAGGTGAGGGGGAAACTCAAGGTGAAAATGGAACCTAATCCCCGGTCAGACACCACGGTGATAGTACCGCCGTGTAAGTCCATAATTTTTTTGACGATAGTCAGACCAAGGCCCCATCCTTCAATTTGGCCCGTAAAATAGTCGTCCACCTGATAAAAACGGTCAAAAATTTTATGTACATCTTGCGGACGGATACCCGCCCCATAGTCACGCACGGAAATGGAGATGCTGTCCCCGTGATGGGTGCCCTGTACTTTGATAATCTTTTCCAGTTTATTGTTAAACTTGATGGCATTGGCCAACATTTCTTCCACTAAAAAGATAATCAGTTCCTCATCGGCTTTTAACTCTAGGGTGGGCGGGCAATCGATTTTAATAGATGTGCCGCGCTTGGCTACAGTAGAAGAGGGGGAAGTTGACGACAATTCGTCTTCTTGGGCCACGGCATCGTTAGCGCACATTTTGAGTAAATCTTTTAGATTGATTGTTTTTTGAGATAAATCTTTAACGGTTAAATTGTTGACCTTATTGAAGAACAATAATTTGTCTACTAATTTACACAATTTGTTGCCCTGTTTGTTAATTTCTTCCAAGGCTTTGGTGGTAAACGGAGAGAAATTCTCTTTAGAGGATTGGGATAAGATAGCTTCTGAATAGCCATTAATAATGGAAAGGGGAGTGCGCAACTTATGGGAAACCAAAGACAGCATTTTCCCATCATCTTCCCCTTGCAAGGTCTTTACGACCGGATTTTTTTCAGATGTCTGATCCATGTTTCCTCTTAAAATGGGATGTTCAAATTAACATATAACAAATCGCGTTTGTTGCTCCCATGGCTATCTTGTAAATGGTTAAAGGCAATATCCACATGGGCGCGTTTAGCTACTAAAAATGTATTTCCGACGAGCATGGAATGTTCCGGCTCAGCCGTATAAGATTCCGCATAATGGTAGGCAGCGTAAAGAGAAGAATGATTGTCTGCCCACATGCGCGTAATACGAGCGGAAAGAGCGTACTTGGTTAAAGAGCGGGTCACGTCGAAAGATTCTGTAAAAGCTAAATCTTTCATATCCAAAATACCGCGGAAGGCTTCAATGTGGCTGACACCGTCGGGGTATTGGAAAACGGCTCCGGCCACTTGAAACATAAAAGCATCATAGAAATTTTGCCGCAGCCCTAAACTAAAAGCCATCTGGTCATAATCATCGTGTTCCCATAGAGTTCCATCAAAGGTATTGGCTTTTTGCCGGGCATAAGAAACGCCTACATAGGCTTGAGAATACAGCTGATCTACGTCATCTTTCAGCAAATCCATGATGAATTGTGAGTTGATCCCGTAAGCATAAGCATCTTTTAAGTGAGGTTGTTTCTCAAAATCATTTTTGAAGTAATAGAAAGGAGTGAGGTTTAGACGAAATAACTCAAAATCCATTTGCACGGGCAAATAGACGGAATAGACGGGGTCTTTGAAGGCACCCTGTTCAAGGGAGAACTTGTCTTCCACATATTTGCCTTCCAACCCGACGGAGACATTGATCCCCAACGGGACAGCCGCTCCCAAGCGGGCTTGGTTATAATCGGAAGAGTAGATATACGAAACGGAAGTATCTACGGTGTCAGCTTGCGCGACCAGCGCAAAAATAAACAAACAACTTAATAGTAAGATTTTTCTCATATCCTATAATGTAGCAAATTTATAGCAGTTCGACAGAAAATTTTAGGGTTAGCGTGAGTGTGGCAGATATTTTGCTAAAATATAAATGATGAAAAAGTATTTGTTATTAGGTTTTTTGTTTGCACCTCTTTTGAGCTTTGCGGCACAAGTGGTACGCGGCCCGTATTTAGAAGATCCCACCCAAACGACGCTGATTTTGCGCTGGGAAACGAACGAGAAGACGCCGGCTTGGCTGGAATATGGCCCTGCGCCGCGTTGCAATCAAATCATGAAAATCAGTCCTGAGAGTACCGAACATAAAGCGGTGTTATATGGATTAGTGCCCAATCAGGAATTTTGTTATAAATTGTACGTCTATAACAGTGCCAAAGACGGATTGCAAGCGCCGGTGGAAGGCTCTTTCCGCACGCTCTATACCCCCGAACGCAAAGAAGTACATTTTTTAGCCTTTGGCAATACAGCCGGTGAAAACCAAGGGGCCAAGGCCTTGCTATCGGAGCAAATGGCTGAGCAAAAAGCAGATTTTGTCATTCATACCGGAGATATTACTTCCACCGGTTTGGATGCAGATGCGGATGCTGAATTTTTTAAACCCTATCGGGATATGTTGCAAGTAACGCCTCTGTTTATTGCCTTAGGGGCCAATGAATACGGCCCGGACCGCGCGAGCGAGGATAGTAAAGCCTTTTTGCGTACGAATTATACGCGCTTTCATAATATGAGCTGGTCCAATGCCACGCCAAAGTATTATTCGTTTGATACAGCCAATGCCCGTTTTGTGTTTTTAGATAGTAATTCGGCGTACGGAGCGACCTGGGCACCGGATTTAGATGAAAAATCCACCCAATACAAATGGCTGCAAACCACCTTAGCAGGTGCGCCTGAAAAGTGGAAAATCGTAGTGCTTAATGCTCCGCTTTATTCCACCGGAGAAAAAGGCCCTGCCTATGAAGTAGCGGCGCGTTTGGTGCCTTTGTTTGAACGGTATGGGGTAGATTTGGTGCTGCAAGGAGCAGAGGCGGATTACGAACGTACGTTCCCACTCTTAAAAGATGCTACCAATCCCCGAGGGGTTACGTATATTACTTTAGGCGGCGGGGGCGCCACTCCCAAACGCCGTAGCGGACAGCATCCTTCTACTGCCCGGTTCGTGTCTAATTATCATTATGCTGATTTCCACATTGTAGATCGCAAGTTGACCATGAAAGTGTACAATGAACAAGGAAAACAAATCGATAAATTAGAAATGTATTTATAAAGGTTGCAAGAAATTTCAAAACCCTGTCCGACGGACAGGGTTTTTGCATAGATACAAAAACGGCTAAAATCTTTACCACTTTTTATGCCGCCAGTACATCATAACGAGCCACACAGAAATAAGCCCCAGCCCCATCAGCATCCAAAATGCATCGGGATGTTGGGACATTGGCAAGTGTACGTTCATCCCATACATACTGGCAATCAGCGTAGGCACCATGAGTGAAATGGTGATAATATTGAGTTTTTTAATCAGTAAATTGAGGTTGTTGCTGACGATGCTGGCGCGTGCACCCAAGAGTTGCGCCAAAATGTTGGAGTGAATGTCGGCCTGCGTTTTACATTGCAGGTTTTCTACGATGATGTCGTCCAACATTTCTTCGTCATTTTCCGAAAATCCAAATCGCGCAGATAGGTTGCGCATCTTTTCAAACACAAATCCGTTGGCAGTAATGGCCTCGGCATAATACACCAAACTTTTTTCCAAGCTGACCAAATTTAGCAGGTACGTATTGTCCATAGACTCGGTCATTTTATCTTCAATTTCCTCGGAAATTAAGTGAATAATGCGCAAGTGCTCCACATAATGTGAAATAGAGTTATACACCAGTTTTAAGAAAACATTTTTGATGGACGAAACAGCTTGAAAACGTTTGCCGGTAAACAGCGGAATATCCTCGGCCAGTACAATGACCAATTTTTCCTCAAACAAAAACAGTCCCACAGATGCCGTCTTAAATTCGAGTTGGTCTTTGCCGGAATAATTTTTAGGGCGTTTATAAATCATGACGATATGCTCCGGCTCAAATTCCAAGCGCGGGAGTTCGTCCGGGTCGAGTGCAGAAGCCAAGGTGTGCTCATCAATTTGGAAATCAGACACCAAAAAGCGTTGTTCTTCCAACGTCGGGTTGGTGAACAAATAGACTTGTGCTTTTTCGTCGTCTGTTTGGCTGAGCTTGCGTTCTACAATGTTGTATTTGGTCAACATAATTGTACCTGCCCTAAAAAGCTCTTTTTTATATGATAACACCTAAAAAGCGGCTTGTAAAGCATTTTTTCGTTCGCGTGCGATGGCTATTAATTTGCTATAGTATAAAAAACTAATCATAAGGAGCCCAAAATGCCAATTCTTTTTTCCAAGAAACAAAAAATAAAAGCACATGAGTTGTCCGGTGCGAAAAATTATTTGAAACATATTCATTGCGATTTGAAATTGCCTAAGAAAGCCATTGTTTGTCCGTTGTCTTCTATGACAAAATACGTGCTCAGCCAAGGAAAATTTAAACATTATTGGTGTGAAGCAGATATTTATGTAGATGAAGAAAAAGGCTATTGCTATGTAACCGGGGCCGGTATCGGTGCCCCGGCGATGGCCTGCGCGTTGGAAATTTTAATTGCGTTAGGAGTCAAAGAATTGTTGTTAGTGGGTTTAGCTGGGTCTTTACAGCCGGAAGTGTTGGCGGGGGATATCGTGCTGTGTGGCGGGGCGGTGGCTGATGAAGGTATTTCTGCCCATTATGCTCCGAAAGAAATTTCTACTCCGTCTGAAGTAATGACGCAACGCTTTGCCAAACAATTAGATAAAGCGGAATTGAATTATCATTTTGGCCCTACCTGGACTACGGATGCTTTGTTCCGTGAAACGGTAGAAGAAGTAAAACACTATCAAAAGAAAGATATTTTAACGGTGGAAATGGAGGCCTCTGCTTTCTTTGCTATTTGCGAACAGCGCAAAGTAAAAGGGGCGGCGTGCTTTGCCATTAGTGACGAGCTGTTTAATTATAAATGGCAACCGCACTTTGGTGAAAAACCGGTGGTTACCGCCATGCGTGCTGTTTTCCATGCGGCTGTTAAAACGTTAACCGGTAAGTAAAATATTTTTATGTTATAATAAAATGACTTGGAGGAAGTAGTAAGGCGCGTACCGTGCTGAAATAAAAATTTATCTGTTTTTGGACCGTATGCAGAATACGGGCTTTTTGAGAGAAATCTCAAAAAACCTAGCCGCCAAAAACAGCCGATATAAAGGTACAACGCAAACGGAATTGCAAGCCGCATGGGTTGTGCCTAATGTTTACCTGTTCGCACTTGTTGCGGATAGGTAAACTACGGCTGTTAGTTATTAGGTTGCGGCTAGGTAACCTGATGCTAACAGCCGTTTTTTGCATTCATTTTCCACAACAGATTTACGCAAAGGAGAATAGTATGCAAAAAAACAAACAAGCGTTTACGCTTATTGAGTTGTTAGTAGTAGTACTGATTATAGGCGTATTAACTGCCGTAGCACTGCCTATGTATCAGGGCGTGGTAGATAAAAGTCATTGGAGCACTATGCTCCCCGGAGCCAAGGCCATTAAAGATGCCGAAGAAGCCATTAAAATGAGCAACGGACTATATAGTGCGGATATGCAACATTTAGGTGTTACCATGAATAATGCCGATTTACAGTTCCAATTACAAACGATTAATAATGGGGGCGAGGCTAATGTGATTCGAGTGACGAATCCCAGGTTAGCCAATGTACGCTTAGCCAGTTACTTAGATGAAAACCCGATGATGGGAGGACAGTTACATTGTGAGGCAAAGAGTGGAGATGAACGGGCGGAAAGACTTTGCGGAAAATTACTCATGGGCCAAGACTTAAAAACAACCTCTGACGGATATATCGCATATTTATTAGACCAAGACATTGATAAAGCCACCTGTGATAATGTGAGCCGCAGTTGGTCTAAGAAACAAACAAAATGTTATAAAACGAGACAAGACCGTTGTGAGGCAAACGGTATGCCATATGCAAATGGAGTGTGCGGATATACTAATACCAAAAATGTAACTATTGAAGAAGATGGAGTTTGTAGTGCTAACAAGGCAGGTGGTTGCAAGAATGCGGTAATTAATGAGGGAGGAGTATGTCAAGTCAGCGGAACAGGACCTGATGGAGGGTGCCAATATGCCACGATTAATGCAGGAGGAGAGTGTAAGGGTTCTTGGAATGATCGCGCTTGTTTTTATGCGACTGTCAATAAAGGAGGTGTATGTTCTGGCTCTTGTGAATATTCTACTATCAATGAAGGCGGCCTTTGTAACGGAGGATGCAAGCATTCTACTATTAACGCAGGAGGAGTTTGCGAGTCAAACTGTTGGAACTGTTGTGAAGCCGTTACTTTTAAAAGTGGCAGCAAGTGCATTGCTACTTCATTAGGTACTTGTGATAGATTCACAACTTATGAAGGAACTGCCTGTTGTGAAGGAGATTATTGCGGTAGTGCACCAAAATGTAAAAGCTAAATAGAACCCCCGCTCAAATGAGCGGGGGTGTTTTATTGATAAGTAACTCTTATTTCTTTCCTTGCACCTTGTTCATCATATCGTACATGATGATGCCGGCGGCAACGGCGGCATTCAAACTGTCCACATCGCCCAGTTGTTTTTGCGGAATGGAAATAATTTGGTCGCAATGCTCGGCCGTTTTCTCACGGATGCCGGTACCTTCCGCTCCAATTACCAGTACTGCCGGAGAGGCATAATCGGTTTTGGCGATGGACTGCCCATCCATATCTGCCCCGTAAATCCAAAATCCTTCTTCCTTCAGGTCTAGCAAGGCATTAGACAAATTGGCCACTTCTACAATGTTTACATTTTCCACCGCGCCGCAGGCCACTTTATAAACAGTAGACGTCAAACCGACGGTGCGCCGTTGCGGCAAAATAATCGTAGAAAAACCCAAACACGCCGCACTGCGGATAATGGCGCCTAAATTTTGCGGGTCGGTCATTTCATCTACGGCCAGCCACAAATCATCTTTTTTGCCTTCGGATTCATAAATAGCGTTGGACAATTTCATCAAACGCACGGGTTGCGCTTTGGCAATGACTCCTTGGTGATTAGCCCCTTTGGTCAGTTTGTCCATCATCTTTACGTCCATGCGGTCAATTTTTACATTGGTGCGCTTGGCCATGCGGATAATTTCTTCCACCGCGCGGTGCCCGGCTTTATTATCGGAAACATACAATTGCACTACGTTGCGTTTTTTACTTTTCAACGCTTCCATGACGGCGTGAATGCCGTATAAAATATCTAAATTTTCACTCATATTTACTCCTATCCCACTTTGCGTGAACCAAAGCTCATGCCCGCTTCTAAGGCGGCTTTTACTTCTGCTCCGTTGGGGTCTACCATTTTTAATTTGGAGATGGCATCGGCAATTTTGACCTCGGTCATGGCAAAGCCGCGCAAGGCCGCCATATAACCAAATTTGCCTTCCAGTACCATATCCAATGCCTTCGTGCCATAGAGCGTAGAAAGCCAGCGGTCAAACGCGGTCGGTGTGCCGCCGCGTTGGGTATGCCCGAGCACGCACGCGCGCGACTCAATGCCGGTACGTTTTTCAATCATATCGCTTAGTTTATAAGCAATGCCGCCCAAGCGGATGGCATCGGTGCTACCGGCCACGGTGCGGCTGACGGCTTGTTCGCCGGCTTCATTTTTAGCGCCTTCCGCCGCGACGACAATACTAAACGTGCGGCCTTTGGCTTTGCGGGCTAAAATCTGTTCTACGATTACATCATCACTATACGGAATTTCCGGAATGAGTACAATATCGCCCCCGCCGGCAATGGCAGAGCGCAAGGCAATCCATCCTGCGTAGCGGCCCATCGTCTCAATAATCATCACGCGGTGGTGGCTCTGAGCGGTGGTGTGGATGCGGTCAATAGCTTCGGTTACAATGGAAAGAGCCGAATCAAACCCGAAGGTTTGGTCCGTGGCGCATAAGTCATTATCAATGGTCTTGGGTACACCGACAATCGGCATGCCCATTTCACAAAATTGATGGGCCATGTGCAAGGTACCGTCGCCGCCGGTGGCAATCAGCGCGTCTAATTGATTAGCTTTGAAATTGTGCATGGCTACAGAGGATAAATCGCGCGGGTGTTCCGGTGAGCCGAAGGGGGGCAACGTATATTTGAACGGGTTCGCGATATTGCTAGAGCCCAAAATCGTGCCGCCGCGATTAATAATACCGGATACGGTTTCGGGAGTAATTTGGATAAATTCATTGCGTACCAGTCCATCAAAACCATTTTTAAAACCAATGACTTCAATGCCGTGGCGCAGTGCGTTTTTGCTCACGGCCCGCACAACTGCGTTGAGGCCGGGGCAGTCTCCGCCGGCAGTCAAAATACCGATTTTTTTAATGTTTGTTTTTTCTTTGCTTTCCGGCAAAGGCATATAGATGGTCGTATCCATTTTATTCTCCCTGTTGTGTGAAATGATTTTGGCGCACGCTGCGCACCCAAGCAGTCACCTGATTAATTACCCAATTAGGGGTGGAAGCTCCTGCCGTAATTAAAATATGTTTTGGTGCTAATACTTGTTGTTCGGTCAAATCTGTTTCGGTTTCAATATGTAGCACTTGCGGTGCTAGTTCCTGACACAACAGTGCCAGGCGCGTGGTATTGGCGCTATGTTTGCCACCTACCACGATTACCAAATCTGCATTTTTGGCCAGTTCTACTGTTTCACTTTGGCGCAGTTTAGTAGGGTGGCAAATAGTATTTGAAATTTGGCATACATCCGCTTTTGCTTTAATAATTTCCGCGGTTTCTAAAAACACGCTTTCTTTTTGCGTCGTTTGTGAAACGACGTTGACTTTGTCAAAATGAGGAAGTTTTTTGGCTTCTTCCGGCCCGGAAACGACGACACCCTTTCCCTGCGTGCTACCCAGTAGTCCCAATACTTCTGCGTGTCCGCTGTCGCCTACAATAACGGTGGAGTAGCCTTGGTCTGCATATTTGGAAATTACATCATGTGCGTGTTTAACCAGCGGGCAGGTAGCATCTACCACTTCCATGCCGCTACGCATCACCTCAGCACGGAAAGCTGGCGTGATACCGTGCGCACGAATGACCAGTACGCCGGATTTATCGGTAGCTTGCGCCGGAGTATCTACGGAAGTGATTTGCTTGGCCGCGAGCATATCGGTCACTTGTTTATTGTGAATAAGCGGCCCTAAAGTATAAATAGGTTTTTTGCCGGAGGCTTCCAGCTCCAGCACTTTATCAATAGCGCCCTTTACTCCCGGGCAGAACCCGGCCGATTTGGCGACGATTACGCCTTGATCTTTTTCCATAGGTATATTATAGAAAATTCAGCGTAGATTATCTCTTGTTATATGAGAGTATTGTGCTATAATAAAATAAAGACGTAAAGATGTACAATTTGAAGATTATTTGTTGAAGCGTAGGATCGCCTACGCCGAGCAAAGGAAGAAATATTTTTCTTTCGGCGCAAGTTTGAGGTCAACAAATAATCGCTTTGTCTTACCCATTTCTTTATTGAGAATTGGGGAGGCGGCGATTATTTGTTAAAGGTCACCTCAAACTGCTTTTAACAAAGTCGCCGCTTTTTTTGTGCAAATTTGAAAAAATAAAAAAGGAGATTGTATATGAAAGTAAAAAATCTAAAATGTCATGCTGAGGCGTTGTTGCTCAGCATCTCAACCTTATTAAGAAAACAACGAGATCCTGAGCAAAAGCACCTCAGGATGACCCAAAGTGTGGCCACCGTGCGCGGGTTCACTCTTATAGAGTTATTGGTAGTTGTTTTAATTATCGGCATATTATCAGCTATTGCTTTGCCGCAATATCGTATGGCAGTGGAAAAAGCGCGCGTTACCGAAGCCCTGCAAAATATCCGCATGCTAGAAGAGCAAGCTAAATTGTATGTGCTGGAAAATGGATTACCAACGAACAATAATATAGTGTATTTGAAAGATGTTCTGTCTGTAGAATTATCTGGGGGGGAATGGGATGGTTATGATTATAATACTGATAATTTCAGTTATTATGCATATATAACAGCTAATGGCATTGGTATTGAAGTAACTAGACAAGGTCCATACTATTATCAATTTTTTGTAGGTGGAGTAAACAATGTTCATGAGTGTTTGAATGGTGCTGGTGATGAAATGGGAATAAAAATCTGCCACATGTTAGAAAGTCAAGGATGGACTTATCAGGAAGGTGAATTTTAGGGCAAACAAAACCCCCGCGGAAAGCGGGGGTTTTTAGTAGTAGATTTTTTACATCCGATTTTATTTCTTAAGTTCAGCTACAAACGCGTCCATATCGGACAGGTTTTTACGCACGGCATCTTTGTCGGTGCGTTTTTTATACTCAAATTGGCCGTCAGCCACCGTGCGGCTGCTAATCACCACGCGGTGCGGTAGACCGATTAAATCGGCATCTTTGAATTTCACGCCCGGGCGTTCATCGCGCTCGTCCATCAGTACAGAAAGTCCCGCCGCCTCCAATTTGGCACACATTTCATCTGCGGCTTTTTTGACATCGGGATTGCTGTCATAATCAATGGCCACCAGTGCCACATCAAACGGCGCAACCCCAGCGGGCCAAATAATCCCGTTATCGTCGTGGCTTTGCTCAATGGCGGCCGCCACTACGCGGCTGATGCCAATGCCGTAGCAACCCATAATAAACGGTTCGCTGGTCTGTTTTTCCGTCAGAAAAGTCGCATTCATAGCGGCAGAATATTTGGTGCCCAGTTTGAACACGTGCCCTACTTCAATGCCGCGGGTAAAATTAAATTTGGCCCCGCATTTGGCACAGCAGTCCCCTTCGGAAGCAATTTTCAAATCGTAATAGCCGTCTACTTCAATATCGCGCGACGGATTTACATTGATAACGTGTACATCGGTTTCATTTCCGCCGGCCACGCCGTTGACTACGCCTTTGACATAATTATCGGCCAAAATTTTCACTTTCGGGTTGCGCTCTTTTAAGCCTTGCGGTCCGGCAAATCCAACAGGCGAGCCGGTGACTTGTGTATAAACTTCTTCGCTGGCTTTGGCCAGTTCGGTGCATTTTAAGAGCGCGCGAAGTTTGGGTTCATTGAGTTCATGATCGCCGCGCACCAGCGCCACCACCGGTTCTCCGTCGGCGGTAAAAACCAATAGTTTAATCAGTTTATCCGGCGTCACACCCAATAATTTGGCTACGTCTTCTACCGTATATGCTTTAGGGGTGGGGCGCTTTTCCATGGGTTTGAAATCGGCCTCATTAATCGTAAATTGCGGGGCTTTGATAGCGGCTTTTTCCGTATTGGCGGCATAGTCGCAGGCCGGACAATCGGCAATGACATCTTCGCCATTGTCGGCCAGTACCATAAATTCGTGCGAGAAATTTCCGCCAATAGCACCGGTGTCGGCTTCTACCGCTTTGAACTTAAAACCACAGCGAGTAAAAATGCGCTGATAAGCCTCATACATGCGCTGATACCAATCGGCCGCTTGCTCTTCGGTGGCACAGAAAGAATAAGCATCTTTCATATAAAATTCACGCGCACGCATCACGCCAAAGCGCGGGCGGATTTCATCGCGGAATTTGGTGCCGAACTGATACAAGCATACCGGTAATTGCTTATAAGAAGAAATATCTTTGCGGGCTAAATCGGTAATCACTTCTTCGGCGGTGGGGGCCACGCAAAACTCGGCTTTTTTGCGATCGGTCAGTTTTAACAACTGATCACCGAAATGTTGCCAGCGGCCGGTTTCGTTCCACAACTCCGCCGGTTGCACGACCGGTAGCCACACTTCACACGCACCGGCGCGGTCCATTTCTTCGCGCACGATATTTTCTACTTTTTTGAGCACCTTTAGGCCCAGCGGCAACCATTCATATAGTCCGCTTCCTAACTTACGGATAAGTCCGGCGCGAATCATCAGTTTAGCGGAAAGATTATCGGCATCTTTCGGGGCTTCTTTCAAAGTGGGTATGTAATAATTAGAACGTTTCATATTAATTTTTCTTCCATGTATTAATTTTTTCAATCAAAAAATCGATCCATTTTTCTTGCGGGAGTTTGAACATGGTTTGCCCGTGTTCAAAATATAATCCCTCACCCTTGCCGCCGGCAATACCAAAGTCGGCATCCCGCGCTTCGCCGGGGCCGTTGACAATGCAGCCCATTACCGCAATTTTCAGTCCGGTTGATTTGGCGAGCAATTCTTTGTCATTATATATCCGGTTTTCCAGTTCATGTACAGTACCGGTTACATCTACTTGGGTGCGGCCGCAAGTCGGGCAAGAAATTAGATTCGGGCCGTACGTACGCAGACCGACCGCTTTCAAAATTTCATACGCCGTGCGCACTTGCATACGCGGGTCTTCTGTCAAAGAAACGCGAATGGTGGCACCAATTCCCTTCTGTAAAAGTGTTCCGAGTGCCACCGCACTTTTGACCGTACCGCTTAAAAAACTACCCGCTTCGGTCAGTCCGATATGCAGCGGAATATCACTTTGCTTGGCAAACAATTCATTTGCCAAAACGGTGCGGCGGAAATTGTCGGATTTTAAGGATACAACTACATTTTTGAAATTGAGTTGTTCTAAAATGTTGGCCTGCTCCAACGCCTCATTCACCATTACTTCGGCCCATTTTTCATCAGAAAGTTCCATGCGGCCTTGTACGCTTTTGAGGTATTTGACTGAGCCGGCATTTACCCCAATACGAATGGCAATGCCTTTATCGGCACAGGCGCGGACTACTTCTTTGGTATTTTCAATCGCGCCGATATTGCCCGGATTGATGCGTACTTTGTCTACCCCTTGTTTAATTGCTTCCAAGGCTAGTTTATAATCAAAGTGAATGTCTGCCACGAGGGGGGAGTGAATTTGTTTTTTGATCGCTCCCAAGGTTTGCGCCGCCTGCATATCCGGCACGGCTACGCGGTTAATTTCGCAGCCGGCATTTTCCAGCGCGATAATTTGCGCGGCAGTAGCGGCAGCATCCCGTGTATCGGTATTGCACATACTTTGCACGCGCACCGGGTGGCTGGTGCCGAGCGTATAAGGACCTACTTTTACTTCACGGGTTTTATACATTATTTATCCTCTTGTGAAACAGACTGCGTTTGTGCGGCCGGTTTATTGAAAAAAATACGTTTAATATCCGAATACGAAGCATACAACACTAAGGCAATCAAAATATAAAAGCCTACATTGGCGGCGCGGGTCAGCATTTTCATAGAAGGTAGTTTGCCGGTTAATCCTTCAAACAAAAATACCAGCGCATAGCCGCCGTCCAATATAGGAATGGGAAATAAATTAAATAAACCCACCGCCAGCGAAAGCATAGCAATTAAAAAGATGAAATTTTCCAGTCCGGTATGTACCGATTTATGAATAATGTTGACAATGCCGATCGGGCCAGCCAAATCCGGAGCTTTTTTGTGGGTGAAACTATCCCAGAGTGATTGCAAAGAAAATTTGGTCCAATACCAACATTGATACAACCCCAAGCCTACAGAGGCAAACGGTCCTACGGGGTTGAGCTGACTTTTAGCCATAACGCCCAGTACGTGCGGATGCTCGGGTAAAAATTCGTCTGCTTTTACAGTAAAGGGAAGTCTTTCTTCTCCGCGGGCAACGACCAGTTGCAGATCGCCTTGCAAATTTTTAAGCGCCTGATTTAATTCCAGCCAGTTGGCTATCGGCTTTCCATTTACCTCTAATACCAAATCGTCCACTTCTAATCCGATGGCCTCAGCCGGATATTTTTCGGCAATTTGGCCAATGCGTGCCGGCAATTTGGCGGGATCTTGTTCGGGCATGCCGCGGTAGTAAATTAAGGCACTAAAAATGAGGGCGGCCAACACATAATTAAACAGGGCTCCGTTAACGACCATGAAAAATTTGGCATACCATTTCTTAGCGGCAAATTCCTGCGGTTTGGGGGCAGGGTCGTCTTGGTCTAAGAACATTTTGCCTTCCGGCTCTACAAAGCCGCCAAACGGAATGGCGCGGATTTGGAAATCGGTCCCTTTGGCAGATTTTTTATGCCATAAAATTTTGCCAAAACCGAAAGAAAACTCCTTTACGCCGATGCCGGTTAAACGGCAAGCTAAGAAATGGCCAAACTCGTGAATAATTACAATCGGGCTTAATGCTATTAATACCCCAAGTACGGAAAGCAACATATTTACTCCTTATAAAACCGTTTTCTTATATTTTTTCTCTGCCAAACAGACACGGGCTTTTTCCTTGGCCCATTCATCGGCCTCGGCGGCTTGGTTGAGGGTGATGCGGCCGGGTTGACTATACGTATCTTTTAAGACCGTGTAAATGAGTTTGGCAATATCTGTAAATTTGATCTGTCCGCTCAAAAATGCTTCTACCGCTATTTCATCGGCAGCACTGAGCACCGTAGGGAAAATGCCCCCGCGGGCGTACGCCGCCAAGGCCAAATCCAAACAAGGGAAGCGGTCAAAATCCGGCTCAAAAAATTCCAATTTTTGTGCTTCAAATAAATTGAGCGGGCGTACCGGACTGGGCATACGCTTGGGATAAGTGATGGCGTATTGAATGGGAATGCGCATATCCGGCTCGCTCATTTCCGCTAAAATAGCCCCGTCCACATATTCTACTGCTGAGTGAATTAGGGATTGCGGATGAATAACAATTTGCACTTTTTCCGGTGGCAAATTGAACAAATTCATAATTTCAATGGCTTCAAATCCTTTGTTCATCAGCGTAGCCGAGTCAATGGTAATTTTTTTACCCATTTTCCAGCGCGGATGATTTAATGCTTCTGCCGGTGTAACGGTAGAAAGAGATTGTTTGCGTCGGGCAAACGGTCCGCCGGAGGCAGTTAAAAATACTTTGGAAATGGATTTGTTTTCTTTGTGATAGGAATCGGCATCAATGCCTTCTAAGCATTGAAAAATGGCCGAAGGTTCGCTATCCACCGGAATAATGGTGGCTTTCCAACGCTGACATTCTTGCATGACAGTTTGGCCGGCCATAACCATAGGTTCTTTATTGGCAAGCGCAATAGTTTTTCCGGCTTTGATAGCGGCAATTAAAGGCTTAAATCCCACCGAGCCTACTAAACCGTTGATGATTAAATGGGCAGAGGGTAAAGAAGCCAAGAAAATTAAACTTTCCATTTCCGGCGGCAGTAATTGGGTGCCGGCCGGCATTTGGTTTTTGATTTGTTCATAGGCCGTTTCATCCAGTACCGCCGCGAAACGGGGTTTGAACTGATGCACTTGTTTTAAGAATAAATCGGCATTGCGATGGGCACTCATACCCAAGACACGGTAATCCTTGCCCAGCATAGAAATGACGCTTAAAGACGAGGTGCCGATAGAGCCGGTAGAGCCGAGTACGATGATGTTTTTCATAATCCCATGTACAGCACAATGTAATAGAAAATGGGTGCCAGTAGCAGATAAGAATCAAAACGATCCAAAAAACCGCCGTGACCGGGCAATAAATTAGAGGAGTCTTTGACTCCGGTGGAACGTTTGATGACCGATTCGGATAAGTCAGACACTTGGCCCACTACGGCAATTAAAATGCCCAACCAAACCGTTTGTTTGATAGATAATACTTCGGGCAGAAATAGATGTTGCATAAGCAGTGCCCCGCCTACGGCCAGTAAAGTGCCGCCGATAGCGCCTTCCCATGTTTTTTTAGGGCTGACTTCTTTGTTTAGTTTATGACGGCCCAAGAAACGACCGGTAAAATACGCCCCAGTATCACAAATCCATACGGTTACAATCATCAGCAAGGTTAAATACTCGCCGTTGTGGGCAATGTCGCGGATGTTAATTAAATGTGCTAGCGACCACGGAATGAGGAAAATGCCGACAAAAGTGTTGGCTACGCGGTCCCAACTGCGGTGCGGGGTAATTACTTCAATGAGTAAAGTGCCGCATAATACTACGCTAATGGTAAAAGGGTATAAATTGTCCGGCAGTTCTAAAGACGGAATAGTGGACCTTCCCAAAATAGCCACCGCGCCCATCAACGCCCCAAAGAGCATCAAGGAAATGAAATGCACCGGTTTTTTGCCCGCGCGCAAGACAAGGCCGTATTCATACAAACATAATAAGATGACACCGGCCACAAAAGCCATGTACACCACACCGCCAAAATGGATAGCGGCAAGAATGAGGGGGACGCCGATTACGGCAGTTATAATACGAGGTAATAGCATATAGGTATTTTAGCATATATAGAACGGCTGGTGCGTACGAGTTCATAAAAAACCGCCCGTAAGAATAGGCGGTTTGCAAAATACCTTAAAATCACTTAACAATCTTTACACGCGAAAAAGCCGTTTCCTTGCGCTTCTAGCATTTTGCAAATTTTTTCACCGATAGGGGATTCGTCGGTATAATTGCATTCATCTCCACTCCATGTATCGTTTTGTTTAACCCAAGCGATATAGTAGGGTGTAGAAGAAATTCTGTTAATCTGTATGTAACAAGTGAGGATAGAACAAGCTGCTGTATAAGAGAAATTTTTACCGGCACAGGCTTCCCCACTATTTGCGTTACAATCCATACCACTTTCTAGATTTACCACTAATTGACCGGAAGCATTCGTATTATTTCCTAGAAAATTTGCATCAGATGTCGGATACCCATTTTCCAACAGCCACACATCAATGGCTTTTTGTAAACTGGCGGCATTGGTTAGGGCTTCAGCCACGCGGGATTTTTCTACGGCAAGAGTATATTGAGGTAAAGCAATAGCAGACAATATACCGATGATGAGTACTACAACTAAGAGTTCAATCAGCGTAAACCCGTTCCTTCCTTTCTTCCTGTATCATATTCTATTTCCTTTGATTGAAAAAAGATAAGTACTACTTCTCAGTATAACAAATTTTGATTTTCTTGTTTCTCCTTTTGCCCCAATACCCTTAAAATTGGTATTATGTATCTATATATTGTAATGGAGAAATCCTATGGCAAAAAATGACCTCACCACGCGGAACTTGATGCTGGACAGTTTGAAACAATACGCCAAGAACCGCATCTCTCATGAGTTTATCCGTCAGCAAGACGCGAAAAACGAAATGCCTTTAGAAATTTTAAAAGAGATGTATGATCACGATATTTTGGGCATACATCTGCTCTTAATTCCGGAAGAATATGGCGGTCTTAGTGGCCAAACAACCGAAATTTACCGCGTTTGTGAGCAGTTGGCGCGCATTGATTTAGGAATTGCGACCGGTGTGTTCGCTACGTTTTTAGGCAGCGACCCTCTCAATGTGGGCGGTACGCCGGAACAGAAAGCCAAATGGTTCCAAAAAATTGCGCACGAGAATAAATTGGTGGCCTATGGAGCCACAGAAGCCGATGCCGGCTCTGACTTGGTTTCCTTGCGCACGCGTGCCGAGCGGGTGGAAAAGGACGGTAAAATTGTCGGTTATAAAATCACCGGCAGTAAAATGTGGATTTCCAATGGCGGGGTGGCCGATATTTATACCGTGCTGGCTTTAGCTCCGGGCGGCCCGAGTTGGTTTATCGTAGAAAAAGGAACTCCGGGCTTTACCCAAGATGCCCACGAAGATAAACACGGCATCCGCCTGTCTAATACCGCAGGGCTGGCCTTTGATGAAGTATATGTGCCGGCAGAGAATTTAATTGGTTTAGAAGAAGGAAAAGGCTTTTTGCAAGCACAGGCTGTGTTTGGCTACACGCGTTTAATGGTGGCGGCCTTTGGTTTGGGCGGCGGCGAAGAGGCGGTGGAAACGGCCTTGCACTATGCCCAACAACGTATCCAAGCTGGCGGACCTTTGGCCCAAAAGCAAGGTTTTATGTTAAAACTCATTACGCCGCACTATGTACGCTTTGAAGCGGCGCGAGCCTATATTGACTGGACGGCTAAACAGTTGGAAGTCAATAATCACGGGCTGGCTACCGAAGGGGCCATTGCAAAATTGTACGCCACCGAATCGGGCAACAAAGCGGCCGAAGATGCCATTCAGGCTATGGGCGGCTTTGGCTATACGAAAGAATTTGCGGTAGAGAAAATCAAACGCGATGTCAAAATCACCTGCATTTATGAGGGTACCAGCGAAGTATTGGAAATGACCATTTTCCGCGGACGCTGGCAGGAACATTTGAAGAGCCGCGGCCAATACTATATTAAACAAGCTGAAGAATTTGAAGCCTTGCACGCCCAGTGCCCCGACGTGGGGGCAGACAGCGTGGCCCTTGGTTTTAGAGCCTTGGCGCGCGTGCTGGAAGATTGCCGTTTGCAAAAACTGACCCGTCACCAGTATATTACTTTTATGCTGGGAGATTTAATCAGCGAGGCGGAAGTGGCGGCCGTATTTGCCAGACAATGTGCCGAAGGAAAAGTGACCGAAGGCAGCCGCTTTGATTTGAACACGCTCAAAATTATGTCTCGCGTCAATGCCCGTTTGAGTGCTTTCAAAATTGCTACTGACGGCATGAAGTTGATTTTAGGTGTAGGGGCCGCTTCGGCGCAAGAACTGTCTCAAGCGGTCAACTTAGTCGGCATTGAAGAAAAGATGACCGGACTGATTAATGATGAAGATTTGGTATCAGCCAAACTTCGTGAAATTTTTAAGGCATAAGGAAACTGTATGAATATCATTGTTTGTATTAAACAAGTACCTGATTCTGCACAAGTAAAAGTAGATCCGAAAACCGGCACCTTAATCCGCGCCGGTGTGCCCAGTATCTTAAACCCGTACGACCACTATGCACTGGAAAAGGCCTTGGCCATTAAGGCCAAAACAGGGGCCAAAGTGACAGTACTGTCTATGGGACCCAATCAAGCCGTGGCGGTACTACGCTTGGCGTTGGCATTAGGCGCTGACGAAGGGGTGTTACTGTCTGACCGCGCTTTTGCCGGATCGGATACATGGGCTACTGCTTATGCCTTGGCAACGGCTGTCAAAAAAATCGGCCAATATGATTTAATCTTATGTGGACAAATGGCTATTGACGGGGATACCGCGCAAACTGGTCCGGAAATGGCGTATCACTTAAACATTCCGCAAATTACGTTCTGCGACGGGGTGGATAGCGACGGACAACGGGTCATTGTGAAAAAACTTATCGAGGGCGGTCACCAAATTATGGAGGCCGATTTACCGGTGCTGATTACGATGACTATGCCGGTTGATTATGTGGCGAAATATCCGTCTTTCTTAGCCGCGCACAAAGCCCAAGATAAACAAATTTTTGTTTGGACCGCTGCCGACATTCAAGCCGATGTGCATAAACTGGGGTTGGAAGGATCTCCGACCCGCGTGTCGCGCATTTTCCCGCCGGCGGTGCGTCAGAAAGGGGAAATGATTAGCGGTTCTGCCGAGGAAATGGCCGCTAAATTCATTGAAATTTTGAAAAAGGAGAGTTTTATCAAATGATTCAAGTATCTGAGAAATGTGTTGGTTGCGGTAAATGTGTCAGCACCTGTCCGTTTGGTGCACTCTCCTTGGTCAACCGTAAAGCGGTGCCGAGTGCCAGCTGTACCATGTGCGGTGCGTGCGTAGGCGTATGTCCGGTGAAAGCCTTATCTTTGCCGACAGCCGGTGCGGTTAAAAAAGATTTATCAGCCTACAAAGGAGTGTGGGCGTTTATTGAAATTGCCGATAACGGTCAAACCCAAAGTGTGCGTTCCGTTGGTTTAGAACTTTTAACCAAAGGGCGCGAACTGGCTGACCAATTAGGCGAAGAATTAGCCGCTGTAGTGATTGGTGACGGAGTAGAAAAGTATTTCGCGGAATTATCCTCCTACGGGGCGGACAAGATTTATGCTGTCAGCGGTCCGGCTTATCACGATTATAATACCACCGCTTATGCAAGTGCGCTGATTACTTTGATTAAAAAGTACAGTCCCAGCGTGGTGCTTTATCCGTCCACTTATATCGGGCGGGATTTGTCCCCGCGCGTGGCGGCGGAACTCTTTGTGGGGCTTACGGCCGATTGTACGGGCTTGTCCATTGCAGAGGGTTTATTAATTCAAACCCGTCCGGCTTTTGGCGGAAACATTATGGCGGACATCAAATGTCCGGACTATCGCCCGCAAATGTCTACTGTGCGCCCGAATGTATTTAAGAAAGTGGTTACCCGCCCGGGTAGCATGGCGCAAGTGATTAGCGAGCCCATTGCCGTGCCGGTAGCGGCCGGAAAGGTACGCATTGTCAGCAAACATTTTGACCAAGTAACTGAAACCGAAAAACTGGATGAGGCCGAAGTAGTGATTGCCGGCGGCCGCGGTATGAAAGATGCGGCCGGTTTTGCGGTATTGGGTGAACTGGCTACCGAGTTGGGCGGCGCGGTGGGTGCTTCGCGCGCGGCTATTGATATGGGGTTACAACCCAAGGAAAAACAAATCGGTCAATCCGGCGTAACGGTGTCTGCCAAGTTGTACGTGGCGTGCGGAATTTCCGGCGCGGTGCAACACACCGTGGGGATTGAACATAGCGATGTCATCATCGGCGTAAACAAAGATGCCAACGCACCTATTTTCAATGTGTGCAAATATGGCTTTGTGGGTGATGCCCGGCAGTTGATGCCCAAAGTGGTAGCGGCCCTCAAAAAAGCCAAAGGAAAATAAAAAATCTATTAGAACAGGCGGAGCATTTTTGTTCCGCCTTTCTCATTGGAACATTTGACAGACACGTCTGCCACGTTCAGTAGTATGGCTACAGCCAATTTTTCCCGGGTATTCGGAGTGTTCAAGATAAAAGCCAATTTGAGCATCCCTTTGTTGTGAGCAAGTGGTATAATTATACATGCTTGTTGTTTCGTGAAAAGCAGGGCAGAAAACAAATTCCAACAAACCG
Organism: Elusimicrobiaceae bacterium; assembly: GCA_017528825.1. Lineage (NCBI taxonomy): Bacteria > Pseudomonadati > Elusimicrobiota > Elusimicrobia > Elusimicrobiales > Elusimicrobiaceae > Elusimicrobiaceae bacterium. The sequence goes on from JAFXOI010000003.1 coordinate 28,390, forward strand.
GTAACCGTTCCGCTCAAACGTTGTAGATTGATATAACCCTCTTTGCAACCAAATAACATGTTGATATATAAATCTGGGCAAGTTTTGGTTATATCAATGTCCAATTGTCCTAAATCTTCGGCATATTTCCCATTTGCCATATAATATACTTCTTGTGCGTCTTTAATACTTTTTAGTGTCGGTATATATGTAGAGATGAGTGCTTTATCCCGTGCGGTCTGGTATTGCGGCAGCGCCACGGCGGCCAGTATGCCGATGATAAGGACAACGACAAGTAGTTCAATCAATGTAAATGCTTTAGGGTTGTGTTTCATATCCTGTTCCTTTTCCTGTTTTTGAAACACAACAAAAAAAGGCTCCTAAATTTGAACTCTTAGCACAGTGTCCAAAAATAACAGCCGTAGTTTATCGCAAAGCGATAAACATTCGGTACACAACACTGAGATTATAAGTTTCAGTGTGGTATACCTGATAACGAGCTGTCTTTGGCGTGCTAAGAACCTTGGCAGGTACTCCGTCTCTTAAACGGTTCCAAAAACAGATTAAATTTTTACTATTTTACTAGTATAACAAATTTTCTTTTCATATTCGTAAAAATCACCCCCGCAAAGTTGCGGGGGTGGTTTCATAAAGCAGTACATTAGTTACTTATTTTTTATTGCACTTACACAAATAGGCTATATCGTTTTGGATGTCTTCCAAATCTTGTTCGTGTTCCAGTTCTTCCTGTAAAATATGCCGTACCAAATGACCGGTAATCATATCTTTCCCACGTACATAGTCTAAGAGTTGTTTATATACGCATATGGCGCAACGCTCTCCTCTCACATTTTGCTCCAGTAGAGCCTCTACCCCCGGATCGGTCGGCGCCGCATAGCCGCAGTTGCTATGGTCTAACCAGTTTGTCGGATCAATTTCCGGCGTGCCGCCCAGTTCAATAATGCGCGCGGCCAAACGCTGCGCGTGGTCCAACTCATCTTTGGCATGCTCTTCCAGTTCCGCTTGCACATGCTGACGCGGAATACCTACAGCTAGTTGCGCTCCTATCCAGTATTGATAATAGCTCAGCCACTCATCGCAATATGCTTTATTGAGCAGGCGGATTAGTTCATCTGCGTTTAGTTTGGCTTTTTCTACCAGTTCTCTTGCTTTTAGTCCCATACATACCCCCTAAATAATGGCAAACGTATTGCCCATAGGATTATTATAAGGATTTAACGTTTCCGGGCAAGCCGAAAAAATAATTAGAAAAGGAAACCCGCACGGGGCGGGTTTCCTGATACATCATGAATAGATTTGGGTAGGTGTTTGTAAGTAATAAACGGTTTATGAACCGGCTGCCAATCCTAATGAGGAGAAGATGACATACACCCCAAACACACATAGCACGATAGCTATGCTGACAATACCCATTTTGTTCCAGGGGGTAGTATCCACCACATTTAGATCTTTATTGGCATCGTAGCGGCTTTGGCAAGGCCATAACTTCCCTGTTATATACATGAAGATAGCAGACACAGCAAATAAGATCGCTAAAATATGTAAGAAATGCAGCCCGGTTTTAATAACCCCTAATTGGGTTAATCCATAGCCAATCATGAAGAAGAAAAGGGTTACTTTGGCAGACCATGCCGGAGCTGTTTTGTTGAGCATACCCATAATAATCAAAGTAAAAATGGGCACATTGTAAAAACCATTTACCATTTGTAGATAGTTAAACAGCCCGGAAGGAGCCATGGCAATCAACGGAGCAACACACATGGAGAAAATGGCTAACAAAATACCTACATATTTGCCTTTTCTAACCAGTTCATGATCGGTTGCTTGCGGATTGACCAGTGGTTTGTATACATTTAACATAAATAAGGTCGAGGTAGAATTTAGAGCTGCGTTAAATGAACTCAAAATGGCTCCAAACAATACGGCCGCAAAGAAACCGATTAAATAGAATGGAAGCACTTTATTGACTAACATCGGGTAGGCCATATCCCCTACTTTAAGGGGAGTGTCTTGGAAAATATGAAAGGCTACAATACCCGGTATGATTAAATATAAGGGGCCAAAAAGTTTGAAAATAGCGGCAAATAATAACCCTTTCTGCCCTTCTTTTAGGTTTTTAGCCGCCAAAGCGCGTTGAATAATAGTTTGGTTGCAACCCCAATAGAACAGGTTCACTAAAAACATACCGGTAAACATAGTGGCAAACGGTACCGGATCCGTGGCACTGCCAATGGCGTTAAATTTTTCCGGATGGGCATGCACTACTTCCGTAATACCATTTATAATGTTTCCGTCTCCTACGTAGGCCAGTGCAAATAACGGCACCATTAATCCACCGATCAGTAAACCGATACCGTTTAACGTATCCGCAATGGCCATAATACGCAGTCCGCCAAAAACGGTGTACATACATCCCAAAATACCAATAGCTACCACTACTACAATAATAGCCATCATAGGAGATAAGTGAAAAGTACCCATAATATCAAAGATACCGCCCATACCGATAGCCCCTGAATAAAGCACCGTAGGCAGTAAAATTAATACATAACCTGCTAAGAATAAAAAGTTTACAAATTGTTTCGTGACATTATCGTAGCGTTCCCCAATAAAATCCGGGATGGTAGCGTACCCTTTTTTCAGATACCGCGGCAGGAAGAAAAATGCCACAATAATTAAGGCTAACGAAGCTCCCACCTCATAACCCATGCCGGACATATTAAACATATATCCTTGACCATTGAGTCCCACCATTTGTTCTGTAGATAAATTGGTGAGTAATAATGAGGCCGCAATTACCCATCCGGTCAGTCCTCTACCGGCTAAAAAATAGCCTTCAGAGGAAGAAGCATCTTTTTTGCGTGTCAAGTAATAGGAAATTGCTAACACAAGCAAAGTAAATCCTATAAATGACGTAATAGTTAGTAGCATTTTATCTCCTAGTTTTATAATTTTTTTCTCTGATACAATCGACTTACTAGCGAATAGGCCTATATTAGACAGAGGACTTATCGGTCCGGCAATATAGGCTCGCTACTCTCATTGTAGATATAAAAAAATGATTCGTCAACTGTAAATTAAGCCAGGTCTACTTGACTTTTGGAGTTGTTAATATAATAATGAAAATAGGGGATAATAGGTAATGGCTGATTAAGGTATGTTTTTGTTATATTAGACAGTATAAATTGCGTTCTTATGAAGAAAATTTATAAAGGTTTAGAAGCCCATATAATAGAAAATGAAAATCTGCAACTTACTTTTTTACCGCAATATGGTTGTAAGTTAGCTAGTTTAATTTCTAAAAAAACAGGACGGGAATTCTTGTTTCAATCCGCGCTGGAAAAATTGATTATTCCTTCTTATGGGGCATCTTTCTCAGCTTATGATTCCAGCGGGTTTGACGAAGTTTTCCCATCGATTGATGCGTGCCCTTATCCGTCCGGACCTTTTCAGGGAACCCCTATCCCGGACCACGGGGAGATATGGGCGCTTCCTTGGCAAGTGATTTATGAGGAGCGGGAAAATAAAATCAAAGCACTTGTGCATAGCCAAAGGCTTGCGTATATTTTCTCCAGGGAAGTTACTGTTGAAAAAAATGAAGTGTTATTTTCCTATTGTGTCGAAAATACGGCCGACTCCGCATTTGAATTTATTTGGACCCCACATTGCCTGTTGCAATGTTCCCCAGCCACTCGTCTCTTAATTCCGCCGGAATTAAATCAAATTATAACTGTTGAGCATGCCACAAAACATTTGGGCCCATGGGGAACCATTCATTCGTATCCTATCACAACGGATGTTTGCGGCCAAACACTTGATTTGGCGGCTACAGAGCCGGTCAGTGCACATAATTGTGAGAAATTTTATTTTACTGCCCGCAATTTGGCGGGGTGGTGCGGAATTGAACATACAGATACGCATGAGCGATTGATTTATAGCTATCCGGCAGACAAAATTCCCTATTTAGGGGTATGGAAAACGCAAGGAGGATACCGCGGAGATTATAATATTGCCTTGGAGCCGTGTACCGGTATCTATGATGACTTGTATGTAGCTCATAAAATGGGTCGGGTAGCCGTGCTTGCTCCCAAAGCAACACAAAAGTGGACGCTGAAAATGACACTATCTTGACCGGTAAGGAGAAGAGTATGGACCAGTTGGCTTTACACAACAAATTTAATGAAGTTTTTCAAAAAGAAAAATTATATTTTTTTGCCCCCGGTCGGATTAATTTGATCGGCGAACATACCGATTATAATGGGGGGCATGTCTTCCCGTGCGCCCTTTCTTTTGGCACCCATTGTGTATTTCGTAAACGAGAAGATCGTAAAATACGTTTGCACTCAGTAAATTTTCCTCAACAAGGTATTATTGAAGCGGATGTAAATGCCATTGCATACGATTCGAAAAAAGATTGGGCTAATTATCCTTTAGGGGTAATCAAAATGTTGCAGGAACATGGGTATCGGATTGACCATGGATTTGAGCTGTTGTTTTGGGGAGATATCCCGAACGGAGCGGGTTTATCCTCTTCGGCATCTATTGAATTAGTGACAGCGGTGGCCATGAACGATGCTTTCCAGCTGCACATTCCTCAAATTGAGTTAGTCAAAATTTCTCAGGAAGCGGAAAATAAATTTGTGGGGATGAATTGCGGAATTATGGATCAATTTGCCAGTGGCATGGGAAAAGAAAATCATGCTATTTTGCTAGATTGTAATAGTTTGAAATATGAATATGTACCTCTTGATTTGCAAGGAGTATCTATTTTAATTATTAATAGTAATAAAAAACATTCCTTAGTTTCTTCCGCTTACAATGACCGCCGACGGGAAAGTGAAAATGCTCTAAAAGCATTAAAAACCAAGCTGCCGATTGGTAGTTTGGGGGAACTGTCTATAGAAGAATTTGAAGCTCACAAGGCATTAATCCAAAACCCTGTAGAACGCAAGCGTGCCAAACATGCGGTTTATGAAAACCAACGCACCTTACAAGCTGCCCGGGCTTTAAAAGCAGGGGATTTGGCTACCTTTGGCAAACTGATGAATCAGTCTCATATTTCCTTGCGGGATGATTATGAAACCAGTTGTAAGGAATTAGATATTATTACCGAAGAATGTTGGAAAAATCCGGCGGTATTAGGTGCGCGAATTACAGGGGGAGGTTTTGGCGGATGTGCGGTGGCTTTGGTCAAAGATGAAGCCATCAAAAACGTAATCGATCAGGTGGGAAAAGCGTATGAGGAACAAACCGGATTAAAAGCCGATTTTTATATTGCTTCTGTTGGGGGACCTGCCAGGCAGATGCAGAAAAGATAGTAGAGGAATCTATGAACGTTAACTTATGGATAGATAAATTAGTTTTGTATGCTTTACGCCAACAACTTATTGTACCGCAAGATCGTGTCTGGGCGGTAAACCAGTTGCTCTCTATTTTACAGATAGATGACTATAAACCCACTGGTTTTTCCGGGAAAACGCCGCAATATCCTTGCGAAATTCTTTCTAAATTATGTGATTTCGCAGCCCAAAAGGGATTGATTGTTCCCGATACGGTAACCATGCGTGATTTATTTGACACAAAGATTATGGGCGTATTTGCCAAACGGCCTTCGGAAACGATTGCGGAGTTCTTTCAACTTTTGAAGACAGATCCACGCAAAGCAACTGACAAATTTTATCACGATGCGTGTGCTTTGGATTATATTCGTACGGCGCGCGTTGCTAAGAATCTGGCTTGGAAATCTCGTACCGCGTATGGAAATTTGGATATAACGATTAATATGTCTAAACCGGAAAAAGACCCTAAGGATATTGAGATGGCCTTGCATGCAAAATCTTCGGCTTATCCGGCTTGTTTGTTATGTAAAGAAAACGAGGGCTATGCCGGCCGGATAAATCATCCAGCCCGCCAAACGATTCGGCTCATTCCATTAGATTTACTGAAGGACGGTCACCCGTGGTATTTACAATATTCTCCTTACGGATATTACCGGGAGCATTGTATCTGTTTGTCTGACAAACATGAACCGATGAAACTGACCCAAAAAAGTTTTGCGCGTTTATTAAATTTTGTGGCACTTTTTCCTCATTATTTTATAGGTTCGAATGCTGATTTGCCCATTGTAGGCGGTTCTATTTTGACCCATGACCATTTCCAAGGCGGGCGATATGTATTTGCCATGGAAAAGGCTCCGCTGGAAAAAACATTTCAATTAACCCAATTCCCGGCTGTGAAAGCCGGCATTGTGAAATGGCCGATGAGCGTTATTCGGCTCAGCGGCAAGAAACAGGATTTGATAGAAGCCGGTGCTTATATTCTGAAAAAATGGCGCGGATATAGCGATCTCAACGCAGATATTATCGCCAAAACCGGAAATACCGTGCATAATACCATTACGCCGATTGCCCGCCGTCGCGGTCGGGTTTTTGAATTGGATTTGGTTTTGCGCAATAACCGTACCACACCGCAATTCCCCATGGGGCTTTTCCATCCGCATGCCGAAGTACATCATATTAAAAAAGAAAATATTGGTTTAATTGAGGTGATGGGCTTGGCGGTGTTGCCGGCCCGGCTTGCACAAGAGCTAAACGATTTGAAACCTTATTTAATTCGGCGTGATTTAACAGGATTATCTAAGCATGAATCCTTAAAGAAGCACGCGATATGGGCGAGCGATTTGTTGGAAAAACATCAATTCACTGCACGAAATGTAACTAAAATTTTGAGAGCAGAAGTAGGAAATGTGTTTGCTAAAGTTTTGGAGTATGCCGGAGTTTATAAAAGGACCCCAGAAGGAAAAAAAGCTTTTGACCGGTTTATTCAAAAACTGTGAGAGATACCTATTCGTACGGCTTTATGATTAAAATCTCTTGGTTAATAGGTGAAGTCCCAGGAGTGGTTTTATATAAAAATCCCCGTCGGGAGTTAATCCTAACGGGGATGTGTTAAAACTTAAAACTCAATACGGCAGGTATCCTGCACCCAACATAAGGAGCTACAGACTAAACATTAAGGATAAGTGTAGTATGAATAGCTCGTATTTACAGGTGTACCCGTTTCCTTAGCACATAGACGATGATACAAGGAATCCGTACCATAGACGTAACAACGTCTAACTCCTGTGCTTAATTTGACTAGGTACGCGACCTTTTCATCTTTGTCTTTGCAGTAAATCTCATTATTTGAGGGAGAAAGATAACAGGTCCCCCAGTCATATTTACGCTCAGACTTGAAGGTACTGGTTGAAGCCGGCATACCTATATCCAATTTTTCGAAGTCATCGGTATATTCATCATTTGTCATATGATAAATTTTCTCAGAAGTATACATTGACTCCACCACTGTTTTGAGCTGCACAAAGCGAGCAGTCAATACAGAGATTTGGTATTGTGGTAAGGCAATAGCCGACAAAATACCGATAATTAAAACTACTACCAACAATTCAATAAGTGTAAAACCCTTTTTCATATGATAAACCTCCTATATTAATATAGGTATATTCATATTATAGTGGAATAGAGAGAAAAATCAACATTACTTCTGTAAGGGAAATGGTGTGCCAAAACCCCGTTGGGCTTTTGCCTCAACGGGGATTTATGCTTAAAATCAAAAAACTCGCACAAGGCAAGGTTTCAAATTAGTACGGTGCTTCCAGTTTCTCTAGCACTATGCTGATTTTTCAAACAGGCAGTAAACAGGCAAAAAATGGCCCTTTTTTCTTTCCAAAGCGACGATAAAGCGAGGAAAATGGCTTTTAAACAGGCGACAAACAGGCGAGAAATGTTATTTTCAAAGTTAAAATCAAAAAATGCTTGATAAATAAATAATTTATTAGTAAACTATTTATATGGAAACAAATAAAACGAACTTACGTCCTTACGGTATCAATCCGGAAAAAGGGCGCGATTATGAGAATATTACGTATGTGTTAGCGCTGGTTTATAACCTGTTGCAAACGCGCGTGGAAAAATACTTGCTTCCTCATGGTTTGTCGGCTGTGCAATTTAATTTACTGATGCTTGCCGCTTATCAGAATAATGGTAAGGGACTTAGCCAAGTGGAGTTATCCAAACGCCTCATTGCCTCGGCCAGTAACATCACGAAACTGGTAGAAAAATCGGTCAATGTCGGTTTGATTACGCGCCAAACCAATCCAAAAAGCCGCCGCGAAAATATTATTTGTATTACGCAAAAAGGACAAAATTTGATTGATGAGGTATGGCCGGAATATGATAAACTGGTAAGGGAATTGACGGAGAGAATTCCGTCTGCCGATCGTGCCCAATTTGAAACCATTTTATGTAATTGGTTTGTAACTTTACAAAAGGATAAATGACTATGTTTGCACTTCTTAAAACCTTCTTTAATCGTTCGTTTTTAGCGTTATTTTGTACGCAATATCTAGGTGCATTTAACGATAATTTTTTCCGCACGGCTATGGCTACTTTTATTACTTATAAAGTAACCAGTATGTCTGCCGGCAGTAAATCGGTTATAGTTTCTTTAGCAGTAGCCTTATTTATGTTGCCGTTTTTCTTATTCTCGGCGTTAGCCGGGGAACTGGCGGATAAATTTCGCAAAGACATCCTCATTAAAGCAATCAAAGGATTGGAAGTGGTTATTGTTCTGTTAGCCGGCGTTGGATTTTTAACAACTAACGTACCGCTTTTGCTTGGCATATTATTTTTGATGGGGGCGCAATCGGCTTTCTTTGGGCCGGTCAAGTATAGTATTTTGCCGGATATTTTAGGGGAAAAACAACTCATTTCCGGTAACGGTATTATTGAAGCGGGTACTTATGGTTCCATTTTACAAGGAACGGTATTTGGTGGCTTAATCATTACGGTAACACACATTGACCTATTCGGGCGCTCTTTTCCTGTAACCGATAAATTTTTGCCGGGTATTATTTTAGTTGTAGCAATTTTAGGACTACTTGCCAGTTTGTTTATTCCGGCACAAAAACCGGCCAATGCGGCTTTGAAAGTAGATAAGAATTTTCTACGTAGCACCTGGAAAAATATGGCATTTGCCAAGCAAAACCACGATATTTTCCTGTGTATTTTGGGTATTTCCTGGTTTTGGATGTTGGGCACCGCGCTTGTGGCACAAATGCCGTCTTTGGCTCACAACATTTTAAATGGAACTCCGGGGTTATTTACTTTTTTACTTACGCTTTTCTCGTGTGGAATTGGGCTTGGGTCACTGCTTTGTCAATTTTTAGTGAAAGGTGAAATTACCAGTAAATATGTGCCCGTCAGTGCGCTATTAATGACGGTGTTCTTGGCAGATTTAGCCTGTGCCACTTCCGGTTATGTGCCCTCTGCATTACCGATAGACTACAAAGAATTTTTGATGACATTTACGGGCAAACGCATTACGGTGGATTTGCTTGGTTTTGCTATTTGTGGTGGGTTGTATGTGGTACCGCTAAATGCTATGCTGCAGTTTTTGGCGGGTGAAGATACACGCTCTCGCGTAATTGCCACTAATAATATTATTAACTCGCTTTTTATGGTGCTTGGCAGCGGGTTCTGTGCGCTGCTCTTGGCCATGCACTTCACAATTCCTACTGTTTTTGGAGTAATTGCTTTTGCTAATGCGATAGCGGCCATCTACATCTGCGGTTTGTTGCCACATCACATTATCCGTATGATTTTAACACGCGTGTTAAATTTTGTGTACGGGGTAAAAGTAAAAGGAATAGAACATTGGAAAAACTTGCAAGGCAATGCCCTTATTATCGCTAACCATACTTCATTTTTAGATGCGGTATTGTTATGGGTATATATTCCGGGGCATTTGTATTTTGCAATAGATACATACGTTACTCAAAAATGGTGGATAAAACCTTTCTTACACTTAGTAAAGTATTTCCCGATTGACCCCACTAACCCGATGGCAGTAAAATCCATTATTGAAGAAGTAAAATCGGGCAAGCGGGTCGTTATCTTTCCGGAAGGGCGCATTACGACTACCGGTGGTCTTATGAAAATTTATCCCGGCCCGGCCATGATTGCCGATAAAGGAAATGCACAACTGCTGCCCATTTGTTTGGAAGGAAGCCAGTACTCGCTATTCTCTCGTTTCGGCACGCAGTTAAAAACACGTCCGCAAAGTAAAATTACAATTACTATTCAAGCCCCCAAAACCTTACAGATTGATGAAAGCATAAAAGGCAAAGCCCGCCGTTTAGCAGCTGCGCGCGGGCTCTATGACATTATGGTCAATATGAAGTATGAGGCCGGCAACGCGGAAGAAACCCTATTTGATTCCTTGTTAGATGCGTATGAACTGGTTGGCCGTAACAAACGTATTATCAATGATGCCACGCGCAAGCCGCTTAATTTTGGGCCCTTTTTAACTGCGGTATTTGTACTGGGGAAGAAAATCGCCAAGCATCAAAAACCGGGCGAAAAGGCAGGATTTTTATTGCCCAACATGACGGCCAGCGTGGTGGCTTTCTTTGGCATGCGTGCGTTTAATATTACACCGTGCATGCTCAATTTTTCTATCGGTGTAAAAAATATGCTGGCGTGTTGTAAGGCGGCCAAAATCACCACCATTTTTACTTCCAAGTTATTTTTGCGGCAAGGCGGCCTTTTGGAAACAGCCGAAGCCTTAAAAAAGGCGGGGATAAGACTGGTGTATTTGGAAGATTTGAAAAAAGAAATTACTACCTGGGATAAATTAGTCGGTTTAACAGCGTCTTATTTCCCGCGCCGTTATTATAAAAAAGTACGTGGTAACGTAGGCCCCAAAGATCCGGCCGTTGTGCTTTTTACATCGGGCAGCGAAGGCACGCCTAAAGGGGTTGTTCTCTCCCATGAAAACATACAAGCTAACCGTTTGCAACTGCAAAGCGTGTTAGACTTTGGGCTGAAAGACCGTGTGTTTAACGCAATGCCGATTTTCCATTCATTTGGCCTGACGGTAGGCACATTGCTTCCGTTATTGTGTGGGGTGCCTGTATTTTTCTATCCGTCTCCGTTACATTACCGTATTGTGCCGGAACTTATTTATGATCGCAATGCCACCATTATTTTCGGAACAGATACCTTTTTCAACGGTTATGCCAAAATGGCCCATCCGTATGATTTCTACTCGGTACGTTTAGCAGTGGTGGGGGCCGAAAAACTGAAAGAAGAAACCATCCGCAGATACTACGACCAGTTCGGTTTGCGTATCATGGAAGGATACGGGGCAACCGAAACCGCGCCTGTGATGGCCGTCAACACGCCTATGTATTTCAAACGCGGCAGTGTAGGCCGTCTGTTACCGGGTATTGAATATAAGTTGGAACAAATGCCCGGCGTGGAAGACGGTGGTAAACTGCTTGTTAAAGGGGCCAATATTATGGCCGGATATTTGCGCGACAGCAACCCCGGCGTATTGGAACCGCCGCAGGATGGGTGGTATGATACGGGCGATATTGTGCGTGTAGATGAAGACGGATTTGTATTTATTTTAGGTCGCGCAAAACGCTTTGCCAAAATAGCGGGCGAAATGATTTCTTTAACGGCCGTTGAAACGGAAATCAATGCCTTGTGGCCGAACAAAATGCACGCGGTAGTCAATATCCCCGATGAGAAAAAAGGAGAACAGTTGGTACTGTTTAGCACGGAACCCACTGCAGAACGCGGGGCATTACTGGCCGCTTTTAAAGAAAAAGGCCTAAGTGAACTGGCCGTACCCAAAACCATTCGCGTAGTGGAAGAAATTCCGCTGATGGGTACGGGCAAAGTAGATTACGTGAAACTCAAAGAAATGGCTGCCACCAATGAATCTATTTAAAAAATGCTGGTATTCAAGCTTTATTACGCTGATTACGCTGGTATATTTTCGTAAAGTTTCGCTCTACGGAAAAGAAAATATACCGGCTGAAGATTCTGTCCTTTTTATTGGGTTACATAAAAACGGAGCGGTGGACGGTTTTGTATATCATCGGGCATTAGCGCCGGTGGTATTTATGTTGGCGGCACAACTGCGGCGTAATCCAATTGTCCGTCTGTTTTTTGACGGGATAGAAGTCACACGCGATAAAGATAAAGGCGTGCATAGTAATATCGCCGCACTTAAAAAATGTATTTCATTTTTGGAAGAAAAAGGGCGTTTGTTTGTTTTCCCGGAGGGCACAAGTACCTTGGGCCCCGCCCACTTGCCCTTTAAGGAGGGAGCGGCTATTTTGGCTTCCCGCTTCAATTTTGAAAAAGCAAAATCATTGACGGTGGTGCCTTGCGGTGTGTTTTATGATGACCCAACCTGTTTGGGCGGTAAAGTAGAAGTGGTGGCAGGAAAACCCATTGTCTTTACGCAACCCACAGACCGTAAAGAAATTCACCGTTTGTTTACAGAAGCCTTAGAAAGAGTGGGTATAGATTATGCAGATGAAGAAGAGCAACGCACGATACAACAGGCTGCGGCGTTTTTGTCTTTGTATGGGGATGTTCCTTATCACATTTTTCTGCGTAAAATTTATGAAAATAAAGATTTATACCAGCAAGCAGCCGATATATTAGCCCAATTAAATCACGCGGGACTCAAATTATATAAAGGAGTGCCGATTTTCCCGCGCTCGCTACTAAATAGCGTATGGACTTGGTGTATTACGGCGCCTTTTGTATTATATGCTTTTGGGTGGAATTTACTGCCAATATCAGCGGGGTATTTCTGCTCTAAAAAGTTTGCTGATGATAACAATGTAATTTCTCTGTGGAAAATTATTCCTTCTTTTACGTTGTGGTTAGTATTAACGGTTTTGGAACTTGTATTGTTCCCCAAATTAACTATACTGTCGTTGGCTGTTTCTTTACTTGGTTTTATTATTTACGGAGCATGGAAAAAGCATACGGTTAGTTTATACAACTGGTTGCGTTGGCCAAAAGGTATGAAAAAATTTAATGAGTTGCGTAAGGCTTTATATGAAAAAATTGTTCACTAAAATTTTACCTCATGAACTATTATTTAATTTGTTTTTATTCATTACGGCTCTTCGGTTGTGGTGGATGACTGGATTTTCTGTTAATAGTGTGTTATATACCTTGCTCCCGTTGGCATTAGGTTGGTATGCGTATGTGTTTCGTAACAGATGGAAATGGCGACTGGTAATTTATTTTGTAGTAATGAATTTAGTCTTTGGCAGTTTGGGAACGATTTCTCCGCTCATCAATCCGCAAGGTAAAATGGATGCGCTTTTACAGCATTGGGATAATTTGCTTATCGGCGGTAACTTATCCGTATGGTTAACGCCCTATATGCGTGTGTGGCTGACGGAAATTTTAGCGGCTTGTTATATGCTGTTTATGATACAACTGCCTGTAGCTTGTATTTATTATTTATTTCAGCCGCTTAAAACGGCAAAAGGTTTTTACGTGGGATTATTTACGCTGTATGCTTTCGGCTTTACCGGATATTTACTTGTCCCGGCCGTTGGCCCTTATTTAGCCATGTCAGATGTTTTTGGCGGGCCTATACAGGCAGGACCCGTCATGGATTTTTTGCATTATATGTACCCTAAGGGGACAAACTATACGGATGTTTTCCCAAGTCTGCATTGTGCGGTTTCTTTATTTATTCTGCTTTTTGATTCTAAATATCATAAGTTGCGATTTTGGGGATATTTGGTGCCTTGTGTGGGGTTATGGATTTCTACGGTATATTTGCGGTACCATTATACGGTAGATTGTTTGGTCGGATTTGTATTAGCAATTACCATGTTCTTATTTGCTGAGTACTATATGAAACATTGGGAGGGAAACTGATATGAAAGATATTTTGTTATTCACGGATGAACAAGCCCAAAGCATTGCTTTTAGCGGTGGAAAAGGAGCTAATTTATCTAAAATGACACGTGCCGGATTTCCGGTACCGCAAGGCTTTATTGTAACGGCACAGGCTTATAGCCATTTTATTGCGCAAGCCGATTTTTTAGAGAAAGAAATTGCACACTTTGATTATGCCCACCCTCAAAAATTAGTTAAACAAACACAATCCCTTAAAAAGAAATTAGCCGGCTTATCTTTACCGCTTTCTTTGCGTAAAGAAATTCATCAGGCATTGGGCAAATTTAAGAATATCAAAGCGTTCTCCGTGCGTTCTTCTTCTACGATGGAAGATTTATCGGGCGCGGCCTTTGCCGGACAGCACGATACTTTCTTAAATTGCGTGGGAGAGAAAGAAATTGAAGATAAAATCAAGCAATGTTTCCTCTCTTTGTGGCATGACCGTGCCGTTGCCTACCGTCATAAACAAGGATTTAATCAGCACGATACCACTATGGCGGTAGTGGTGCAACGGATGATTCAGGCAGATACGGCCGGCGTCGGTTTTTCTATCAATCCGGTTAACGGGAATGTACATGAAATTTTAATCAATGCCAACTACGGACTAGGCGAATCGGTTGTGAGCGGGGAAAGTACGGTAGACCAGTTTATTATATCCAAAAAAGACAGCCGTATTTTACAGCGTGCGGTGGCCGAAAAAGAAGAAAAAATTGTCTCGTTGTCCCGCGGTACAAAAACAGTAAAATTAAGCGGTAAAGAAGCGCTGAAACCCTGTTTAACCGATAGCCAAATTAAACAAGTTGCCGCATTAAACGCAAAAGTGGAAAAGCACTATGGTTTTCCGCAAGATATTGAATGGGCATTTCAAGGGCGTCAGTTATTTTTACTCCAAGCCCGTCCCATTACTACGTTGCCTGCTCGTTGGACGCGGGATGAATCGGCAGAACGGTATCCAAGTGTTATCACACCTTTTACATGGGATTTTGTGGAAAAAGCTTTTCACATTTCACTCAATCACTCTTTCCGTTTGATGGGCCTGCCTCCTTTTGAAGGAAAATGGTTTGCTATGTTTGATAATTATATTTACGGCAACCAAAATGCCGTGTGGCTCTATATGGGGCAGACACCTGTGCAAATTGCCAATTTAGATGATTTGCGCAATAAAATTGGGTTCTTAAAGGATCGCTTTTCATATGTCCAAGAACTGCCTGTTAAATGGACGCGCAATTTAGACACTTATTTGCTGGGTATCGGTGCGCTGATGGCGGAAGATTTGTCTAAGAAAAATGTTTCGCAAGTGTGGGACTACTTGCTGCGTGTAGCAGAGTTGGGAACGAATTATTTCCGCCCGAATATTGCTATTTCCATCACACAAGCACTTTTGTATAAGATGTTTCTGTATTTCATTACGCTGGCGGTTGGGGAGGCAGAGGCCAAACACTTATTTCCCTTGTTGATTGCTACTACTGAAACAAAAACAAATTTGGTCAATACGGAATTGTACGGGCTGGCACAACTTGCCAAAAAGGATAAAGCGCTTTTGACGCTACTTTCCAAAACGCCTTCCCGGGATATTATTCAAAAACGCAGTCTAAAGAAATTTCCGGCTTTTGACAAAGCCTTTAGCAATTTTTTAAGTATGCACGGGCATCGGGAAACAGATTTTGATTATTACATTCCTACTTGGGTGGAAGCGCCTTGGGTGGTGCTGGATAATTTGAAACTTATTATCACCACTCCGCAAACGAAAACCCCGTTAGAAAAGGAATACGAAATCAAGATAGCTAATCAGGAAGCTCAAGCCCAATTATTTAGTAAATTGCCGCAAGATTTACATTTCTTTTACTATGAAATGTTGCGTTTGGTGCGGGCGTATACTTCGCTAGATGACATTGAGCATTATCAAACGACGCGGCTTACTTTGCCTATTCGGAAAGGAACTTTGGCAATGGGCAAACTGCTTAAAAAAGCTGGAATTGTTAAGAATCCGTATGATGTGTTTTTCTGCCATATGGATAGTTTGCAACAATTTGTAGAAGGAAAATTAACAAAGGTGCAGTTGAAACAAGTAATTGCCGCGGAAAAAGTCGCCTATTTGAAAAACAAAGAACGCACTCCTGTATGGGATTTGCAAGCGGAAGAAACTACACAACATGCATCTAATTCTTCGCAAATGACGGGGTTGGCCGGAAGTCCCGGTGTGGCCGAAGGCAAAGTGTTTATCGTACACTCCACCGAAGATTTTGCCAAATTTCCTAAAAATGCGGTATTGGTAGCCCGAACCACCAATCCGGCATGGACGCCGCTTTTTTATAATGCGTGTGCTTTAATTACGGAAAGCGGTGGGCCCTTGTCGCACGGGGCTGTTACGGCGCGTGAGATGAAACTGCCGGCCGTTATGTCGGTACGCAATGTACTTAAGACGCTTAAAAACGGTCAAAAAGTACGCGTAAACGGCAGTAAAGGAATTGTAGAAATCTTAAAATAAGTAGTGCTATATATTAAAACACCCCGAGCGTTGCGCTTGGGGTGTTTTATGCCCTACTAAATCAAAAGCCCCGCTTACGCGGAGCTCTTAAATTAGTACGGTGTGTGTAGTTTGAGTAGCACTATGCTAATATTTTAAATCATGTAAAAACCCTGCATTTCTGCAGGGTTTTGAATATAGAGTTATTTATCTTCTTTTTCTAATACGTAATAGGCGGGTTTTTGGCCACGGAAAATATAATCTCCGCTTTTCCATTCAAAGAACATATATTCTTTACCACCTATCTTTTTAATTTCGTACGCCGAGGCAGTCTTATCTCCTTTGTGTAGGACATAACCTTTTGTCCACGTAATAGCGGGAGACATGGGCGTTTTCCCATTGGGCTGTAAAGTCATAGTTTTCATATACAGGTCGCCTTTCCAAAACTTTTCTCCCGGTTTGAATTGGCTAGGCTCAAAGACGAAATCGACCGATTCCCACTTGCCAACCGCCTGAGGATCATTTTTGAAAGGCATATTGATGTTATCGGTGCGCAAATTAGACGTTTTGCGAAGTACATAATACGAGGGTTTTAACCCCAAACATGTATAATCGCCGCTTTTCCATTCAAAGAATAAGTAATCCTGGCCGTTGATTTTCTTAATCTCATAAACGGAATCGGTTTTATCTCCTTGGTGTAAAATATGGCCTTTGGTCCAAGTAAAACCGGAATTGACCACTTTCCCTTCCGGTAAGAAAGTCAATTCTTGCAGGAAGAGCTCGCCGCGGAAAGATTTTTGAGAAGGATTAAAATCTTCGATTTTATCTACAAAATCCACCGATACCCAATTCCCTTGCAGTTGGGGATCATCTACAAACGGAAGATTGACTTCATCTTGTTTGGGATTTAATTTTGCATTTGGACCAAAAGCCGCCTCACAATTTGGGTTAGCCATGGCCGAGAGGACAAGTCCTGCGCACAAAACAATTAACATCATCAGTTTACGAGACATAAGCGCTCCTTATTGGAAATGAATATAATTGGGTTGGCTTTCAAGCCCACGGGGACCGCACTCGCCAAAATTCTGTGCCACGTATATATTCGTGGCATGTAAAGCCGACGGCCCTAACAATTCTACTGGGTGGGGCTGACGTACATACAAGCCTATCCCTAAAAGTACAAGCAAACTTCCCACAGCTAACGCCCATTGGAAACGCCGATGGGCATGAGAGTTCAATTTCCGTTCCAAGGCCATTTTGACACGTTCTTTAGCCATAACACCGGGTTGGAAACCGCTCCCTAACATCGTGTTCAATTTGTCATTGTATTTCATAGCTCATTTCCTAATTTAAATTTTAACTTCTTAACGGCCCGGTGTAAAAGAACACCTACGTTACTTTGTGAGAGCCCTGTAATAGCGGCAATCTCGGTCTGTTTAAGATGCTGATAATAATGCAGGTTGATAAGCTCTCGCTCTTGGATTGTCAACACCTCTAAAGCAGCTTGCAGTTCTTCCTCCAAGGAGGTTCGTTCCAACGTGTGGGCCGGATTATCATCGGCAGGTAAATTTTCTTCTTGCTGTGGTGTAAACGAAAACCAAGAATGGATTTTCTTACGCCGGAAAAAATCTACCGTTACACTATGGGCAATGGTAAAAATCCACGCCTCAATAGGGGATTTATCTGCATTGTATGAATTAAACTTTCTATACAATTTTTCAAAAATACACGCCGTTAAATCTTCCGCTTCCGTATCCGTCTCACAGCGGTAACGTGCATAGTTGTAAACACGTATAAAGAAAGTTTCATACAATTCTTCAAACTGCATAAGTGTTCCTTTTTTAGGTCCGTCACTAGTTAATACGCACCACCTAACAAAATATTACAAAATTCTGTATAGAATTGACCGTTACTAATCGCAAATGCGCGACTTCCTACCTACTCTTGTCAGCATAAAAAGAGAATTTTTACCAAAACGCGCACAAATCCGCTAAATTTCCCATGCTATCAGTTGTCCACAAAAAATCCCCGTCGGGAGTTAATCCTAACGGGGCTTTTTGCTTAAAATTAAAACTAAAATACGGTGGGTGTAGTTTTGCTAGCACTATGCTAATTTTAAAACAGGCTGAAAACAGGCAAAAAATGGCACTTTTTTCTTTCCAAAGCGGCAATAAAGCGGCAAAAAGTGCTAGTTTTTTTGTTTTGCCAAAGCGGCAGAAAAGCGGCTGAAAATGGTACTTTTTGATAAATTTTGAAGCGGGGAGAAAGCGGCGAGAATGCTAACTCCCAAAGCGACGATAAAGCGAGGAAAATGGCTTTTAAACAGGGGACAAACAGGCGAGGGATGCTATTTCCCTGTTAAACAGGGTAAATGCAGGGAAAAATAATGAATTTGCTTTAAATTTTAAGGATTTTTTGTTCCACCATCATAAGAAACAGCATGTCCGGACTTAATTAACTCTGCACCTAAGCTTTTATCGTTAACCCCCACATCACAAAGTAGCCGGAAATACTTATCTCGTCCACAATTGTACAGTAGAATTTTGCCGCTTTTAAGAAAGCGTTCACTAAACTCCTTGGCTTGTTTGGCGCGTGCTTTCGTTTCTGCGGTACCACCTTTCATTTCAGGGCAATCTACTCCTCGTACGCGAACGGAAATATGTTTGCAGAAAACGTCAATATCGCAAGAGGGAATATCTATGTAAAACGTATCTCCGTCATATACAGATATCAAGGATGCGTTGTCAAAATTTGCCATATCTTTTTGTTGCCTTGCGCTTACATGGGCACAGTTGGCCAAGAACAGTACGCAGGTTAGCATAAGTGATATTTTACCTATAGCCATAAGGTCTCCTTAAATCCATACCATTTCTAAATATATTGCCAATCTGGCATTTTTTGACAATTCGCATTGGAAATAAGATACAATGAAATTATTATGAATCTAGCCATACCCACAAAACGAGATTTTCAGGAAGATCGCAAGCAAGCAGAATATGCTCTGTTAGAGTATGTTGCATTGATGGTATTCCCATGCAATAAGGAGAGCGATGAAAGGGCTTCCCGGTTTTGTGAATTATGGCAAAGTGGCTCTATCGATTTGCATGAATTTTGGGGTAAATACGGCGAAATTAGCGAACATGAAAGAGAGTTTGCGGACTTTTGCATATCCAAGATAGGGAAAGGCGAAGATTGGGAACAATGCCCACAAGCGGGAGTTGTTTCAGAATATGTTTCCGACAGAGAAGGCAAATCAGGTAACGAAGAAGTAGATGCGGAATTACCGCAAGAGGCCACAAATGTGGATGATTTTATAGGAAAGTTAAAGGAATTTCTATCGTCATTGCCTAGCAGTACCTTTAACAAATTTTTAGTATTTTTCCTGTCCACCCACAACTTTATAGTTGTAAATGCAGCCAAATCTCCATCCGACATGCCCAAAGAAGTCCAAAATAGCATGCCGGCTCAAGGAGGGCATTTGTCCTATGAAACAAAAAGGCTGCATTTAGAACGACTATATCCCTTTTGGGCTTGTTTTGATCGGATTTTAGGTAATAAATACATTTTATCTGATCAAAAAGTCCAGCAACAACAATATGGGAAACTGTACAAGGCCGCTCACATTACCAATTCAAGTCGTGAGAAGAAAAAGTTGATACAAATTGTAAGTTCTTTCTTTGATAAGTTTCCTGGTCAATTCGTAGAGTTACAAGAGCCAATTATACAATCTATTATGCGTGCTCCGTTGCAAACAAGACTGCAGGATTTGCCCAAACAGGCGGTAAGCCGAAGAGACCAAATGCATATCATATTGCCGGAAGTATTTAAGGGATGTTCTCAATACGATAAAGAGCGGCTGCTCCTGATAAGAAATGAGTTTATTAAAACCGAAAAAGCGCCCATAAATTATGCTTATTTAGAACATAGACGAACTTGTGCCAAATGTAAACAAGCCGAAGAATCTATGCGTGAAGTAATGGAATATCGCTATGGCCGCTTGCAAGAAATAATGAATAAGCCAATTTATCCTGTCCATAAACCCAATAACGGACAAATAAGCGCTACAACTCCCCAAGAATTAGTGCAGTATTACAAGGAACGGTACAATAAAATTCACTGTGAATTACACAAATACTATTTGGCATTGGCATATAAGCGCAATGGCAAAATTGAAAAAGCTAAAGATTTGCTGACGTCTAATGACACCGTTACTCTTTCTACAAATTCAACTATGGGAACAGTTATATCTTTATATTGTGCTTGTGGCAAAGAAGATGAATATCATTTGAATGCGTTGCGTTCCCCTAAGATTGCCATTGGCCGCTTGGATGAAGAAGATCCGCTGGATATTCCGCAGATTAATGTGTGCCAACCTGACGGATTGGCTATGTCACGCGATATGTTAACGCTTGAATATCAGGCAAACAGGCAAGATTGGTTGGTGCATCCTAAACACGAACAAGAAGGAAATTTGTGGTTTTTATCTCAAGATAAGTTGTTTAATTTATTAGACAGACAAATTGGTAGTGTCGGCGAGTTAAATATTGATTATACGGAAAGTTTTGAGTCGCTGACACGTGATATTTGGCTGTCGGACATTGCCGGGATCGGAGTATTTTGGGAAGGATCGGTATTGTTTGCAGGGCAACTATTACAGGGAGTAAAACATCCATTGTTAGGACGATTGCCGATAGGGTGGTACATAGAAGTAAAGGCGCAACGCCGCAGCAAAACTATTATGAAGAGCTTTGCCGAGAAATCATTTGTAGAGTAAATTATGCCTAAAACTCAATACATACAACAAAAAGAAAAATCACAACCCTTGTTTATGAAGCGCGGGGATATTTTGTCCGAATTTTTTGAAATATCGGATAAAGCCCGCGAAGGTGGCATGGGGGACGTATTTTTCTGCCGAGATAAACGT
The DNA here is from genome assembly GCA_017528825.1 of Elusimicrobiaceae bacterium. Lineage (NCBI taxonomy): Bacteria > Pseudomonadati > Elusimicrobiota > Elusimicrobia > Elusimicrobiales > Elusimicrobiaceae > Elusimicrobiaceae bacterium. Next base: position 49,565 of record JAFXOI010000003.1, read on the forward strand.
GATAACAAGTTTTATGTATTAAAAACGTTTAAAGAAAGAGATGATAAAGAGAAATCTCAAGTTTTAGGAGATTTTAGGAAAGAGGCTCTTCTTACATTTAAAATGCCTCGTTTACCCTATGTGGTGTTTACACGGACACTCATTTTGGATGAAACAAAGATGTATTTGGTCATGGATTTTGTAGGGAAACAACCCCATAGCTTTGATGAACCTGTACAGAGTGAAACATTAACGCATGTCTTACGAAATACAAAGGTAGAATATAAGCAGGCCTTGGTTTGGGGTATTGAATTTTGTCGAGGCATGCAGTATTTACATAAATACGGGATTTCTGTACACAAGGATATTAAACCAGATAATATTTTGATTGCCCCAGATAATACCATTCGTATTACTGATTTTGGGCTATCCGCTTCCAACAAAAAGGGTGGGACAAAAGGATACTTTCCACCAGAATATAATGAAAAAAAGCTTTAACAGAACAAAGTGATATTTACTCTTTTGGAGTAGTATTGTATCAACTTTTTACCAATACATCTTCACCCTCTCTTGACGAAACTAAAATAGCAAGAAACGATTTATTGAAGAAATGTTTGGCTACCGATCCCAAGAAACGGTATCAAAGTTTTACACGTTTGGAAAAAGATTTAATTAAAGAATTGAAATTACGATTTCCCGAATATATATTATCTAAACCTCCAAAATACTCTACAACAGCGGACGAATATTTCTTAAAAGGGCTTGGAGTTTATTTATTAAGACAATATTCAAGAACTTTCGACAGGAGAGAGAATGACCATTTAAACCGAGAAGCAGAAAAACTGTTCAACAAGTGTATTCATTTGAGTCCCAAACATGCCGCAGCTCATTACTACCATAGTAAACTTCTTGAAGAAATACATGGCTTAATCTGCCCCTCACTGTCGAAGATAATATGGGGAGATAGCGCCATGAACAAAGCAACTAAACAAATTAGGAGTGACAATAAGTGTGCCCAAGAAAATAGTGCTTTCTATGCCAATCTGATAGAGTTGGAAAAATATCGTGAATGGAAAAGATATCAAGACGAATTTAATATTTCTCTTCAACAGGTTTTAAAGAACTTTGCCAAATATTCTGCCAAATATCCACGGGATCCATATTTACATAATAATTTGGGGGTTTTCGAGGCTAAGGCTGGCCATTATCAAAGAGCAATCGCTCAATTTACTAAAGCCATTAGGTTATTGCCAAATTATGCAGTGGCATATGCAAACAGAGCCTCAATATATTTGTTACAGCAAGAAGAAAAAAAAGCACTCAAAGATTGTGCTAAATATACTCAATTACAAAGTGCTAAAAAATGGTTTTTCCCAATAGGTCTCTTTTATGGGATTTATGTATGGATCTTTTTATACTACTGTCGACAAAAGAAGTATAAGAAAGCATATTTATGGTACGAGCAGCATTTGAATTACAAAGATCTTTCTCCTAACGAACGGCAACAATTATTGAATAGAGTTCGTTTTCAGGTAGAATATGAACGTTTGACTCATTTGCCAACGAACTATAACAAAAGGGAAAGTCTCAAACAGTTTCGAGAATTGTGGAAATTGAGAAGACAAATTCAAAAATTTCCGTTGGAATATGCGGATTGGTTCGATAAACAAGACGAACAAAGTCTCAAACTAGCCAATTTGGGATTTCCTACAAAACCCGACATGCGTTCTGTATTTTATAATCGGATGTGTATAGAACATCCAACGGCACCAATTTTAAATGAAATGGGATGCTATGTGGCAAATTGGTTTTCGTATGATAATGATTCATTACGGACCAGTCGGGGATCCAAGGGAATCCCTTATTTTAGTAAAGCTATTAAGATAGATCCGACGTATGCTCCAGCTTACTATAATAGAGCACGTGCGTATGCGGAATGTAGCGAATATACAAAGGCTATAAATGATTACACAATAGCAATGGACTTGGATCCCGAACAAGCTTGTGTTTCCAAACCCCTATTCAACGGATATATGCGAGACATATACAACAGTATAGCAATTGGCGAAAGTTGGGAGTCAATAACCTACGAAACTGGAATGGTTTCAATAGGTTCTGCATCTAATTCTGTGGAATTCAAAAGAATGTTTCGTAGTCATTATATCGGGGATCATTTGGTGGTTAGTGAGTGGAGAGATCCTATTAAACGTAATGTGATCAGCAGGAATGAGATGCCCGCAAATACAAAGCTCCTTTCAAAAATACGATGCTATTGTTATTTCGGTAAATATAAGAAAGCATTAGCTTGCATAGAAAAATTAGAAAATTTTGATCCTAACATTGATTTTTTTGAGGGGATGTGTTTATATAAATTGGGTTGCTATCAGGAGGCGTTAAAACACTTTAATTGCTTGCAATCTTCAGGGCCAATAACAGAATTGGCTGCCAATAAGGCCCTATGCTATGCTAAATGCGGAAATAAGGAAAAAGAAAAAGAATTTTTGAATTTAGCTTTTGAATCGTTTTTTGAGGTATTAGAATTGGAGATATTTGAAGATGGTCCTTCTTTGAATACCATATACACTAAAAAAGATGATAAAAGAGATATCCCAAGCATTCGTGAATGTTTCGAAAATTATTATAGACAATGTTTGGCCAAAAACGAACTTTTTTTTATTTGGCCAGTCGTGCGCTTAGGCAGAAACTATATCGATAATGCATATTATCAACGCGCAGAGTGTTATTTTTCCCTTAAGAACTACGCAGCGGCGCTAGAAGACTACAAGAAAGCATTGCATCCTAATGATATTTTCCCGACCCTATTTTTTCCAAAATTTGCATTACATGTTGAGGAAAAAATAATAGCATGCGAGAAAGCATTAAAAATCTCACGTACTAAGAAATCCTAACCCCATCGTTTTTTACACTCAAAAGGTCCCTCGAAATAAGGGGCCTTTATTTTTTATATGCGAATACCTTAAAAATCATTGTTTGTATAGAGAATTGTCACAAAATGCCAGGAAGCCCCTTTAAGTGAAGGGGCTTTTTTATTTGTGTGGAATTTCTCTTAAAGTGTCGTTTGTATAGGGAAAATGTCAAAAAACGCCAGATAGGCTCCTTAAGTGTAGGACACATTAATCAGATAAGGAGAAACACATGAAGAAAATAATTTTATTCCTCGCAGTAATTGGAATATTTGCGGTATCAGCGGTTTCCGCTTATGCCCATAGTGGCAGAACAAATGCTTGGGGCTGCCATTACGACCATAGAACTGGCATATACCATTGCCATTAAGCAATTGGGCGGTGTGATCGCCGCCCTACATTTACTCTTAATCAAGGAGAAAATTATGTTCGTTAATGCGTTGAAGTTGTTTAGTTGGGAAGGACGTATTTGCCGTCGTCAATATTTGTTGGCATTTATACTGATAGTTTTCGGAACCGCTATACTCGCTGCTGGGGTATCCGATGGACGAGGTAGCGAAGGGGCAGCTCAGGTGCTTATGTTTCTAGCCCAATTAGCTCTGATCCCAACTCAAATTAAACGGTTACACGATATCGGTTGGAGCGGATGGATAATTTTGTTGGCTCTTATCCCCGGAATTAACTTGATATTGGGGCTTGGGTTATTTCTCTTCTCTGGCACAAAAGGCCCTAATAAATACGGAGAAGACCCGCATACCGGTAAATAATTTTAGCGTTGTGAAAGACAGGGGATAGGGCCCTTGTTAAAAATACGTGGTGTAGTATAGACAACAGTTACTGTCTAGGTAGTTGGGCCAGGGGCGGTCCGTTACAGAAGGGCGACTTGGAAACGAACTGGCTTATTATCCCGATAGGGTATTTAAGGTTGTGAAGTATTTACATATTTAGTGCGTAAGAAAGTTATGTGCGGTTTATGGGATAACTTTCTGCTGCGAAAGGAAGCCCGGAAATAGAAGAAATCTGCCTTTTGTTAGGGCAAAGACCTCCGCCAACTGTGCGTTGGGTCCAACCGTTGAAAGAAATGGTTCCCGTTCCGCGGATTTCTCAAAATAGGTTTCTATCTGCCCCGATTTTTCAGGTAGAAACAGGCTTTACGGAAACAGCATATTAGCTTGTAGGCGCATATAGCTGGAAACCTAAACTTTCTGGTTTACTCTCATAACCTTAAAAAGAGCTTGTTAGCTCGTGATAAGTGCCGTAAGTGAATCTAAAAGCTCGGCAGCATAATTGGCCAAGTAAATTGAATTTCACAGCTTGGTGTCTATGATTTGTATAGGGAAATGTCAAAAAATGCCAGATTTAATCTTATAGTGTAGGGGGCCACACCCGGTAGGGAGTAATCCCATAGTTGGCATATCTTAATATCACCCTTAACAAAAGGGTATAGCTAAGGAGAATTATATGACAAGTCTTATCATTGACGGTTCCAACGTGATTCGTTCGGCTTACGGCCTGCAAGGTAAGCCAAATTTTGACCTAGAAGCCCGCTTGGCTAATCAATTGGTTCAATATCTATCCGGTCTTAATACCGATACTTCCCGCACGATTGAGTGTTACTTTGACGGTTTTAAGCGTGCCATAAGCCGCCCGCGCGGACTTAGCGTATTTTTTTCTGCCAACCACAAAGCAGACAAACTAATCGTGAATTCCGTTTACGAACATACGCAAAACTATGCTCATGATGTCTGTGTAGTAACCGCGGATAACGACATCATCCAAAAATCTCGTGCTTGCGGTGCTAATGTGCAATATACTTATGATTTTCTAAAAGGATTTTGGCCGTATATCGCTTTATAAGGAGATTATTATGACAAAGGAACTTATGCCTTCTAACTTGGAAATGACAACTGAAATTAAAGATGCTATTTATCATATTAACCATGGGGATAATGTGTTTATTCACGGTAGGCCGGGAACGGGTAAATCAACTTTTCTAAAAGGGTTGCGGGCGCATTTAAATGTCAAAAGTAAAGTTGCCATGTTTGTGGCTCCTACGGGTATTGCAGCTTTGAATATTCACGGGCAAACAATTCACTCATTTTTTCACATTAACCCGCAAGATATGCATGCGCCGTTGGACTATGCTAACCGCAATGCCTTAAAAACTGCATGGAAAAACTTGGATATTTTAGTTGTGGACGAAATATCCATGGTGCGGGCGGATATTTTTGACAAAATGAACGAGCGTTTGCAGAAGGTATTAGATGATGAACGCCCTTTTGCCCATAAACAAATTATTGTGGTGGGGGATTTGAATCAGTTAGCCCCGGTACTGAACGAAAAGTCCAATTTAGAGCAAGACCAAAAGTGTAAGGAAACTTATGAAACTTCCTATGTGTTTGAAGCCAAATGCTGGAAAGAAATGAATTTTAAGCATGTTTTCTTTACAAAAATTTTTCGTCAAACGGATACGGAATTTACAGGTAATTTGGCCGCGTTGGAATCTCCGAATAGTGAGAATTTTACCAAAGCACTTGCTTATTTCAACAAGCGGGTAACCGATAAACGACCGCAAGAAGCCGTGTGTTTATGCGCGCGTAAAATTGATGCGGAGAAAATTAATCAAACCGAATTAGATAAGTTGCCGCAACCTACATATCGTATTTCGGCTTTTCAAAGCAGTCGCTATGACAATGACTGGAAAGAAAGTAATTGCCCTGCTCCCAAAGTGCTATATCTTAAAATTGGCGCTAAGGTTATGTTTGTACGCAATGATGAGAAAAAACAATTTGTAAACGGTATGTTGGGGCGGGTTAAAAGTATCAACTGCGTGAAGGAAAAGACGATTAAAAGTATTACCGTGGAAGTTGCCGGAAATCGCGAAGTGGAAGTGCATTGTTGTACTTGGTATAAGACGATACTTAACAAAAAAACGGGCCGTCAGGAACCGGATATGGAAAATTATTTTTGCCAATTCCCTTTACAACTGGCCTGGGCCACAACCATCCATAAGGCACAGGGTATGACTTTTGACTCTGCTTATGTGGATATGGGCGAAAAGGGAGCTTTTAGTATCGGACAAACCTATGTGGCCTTAAGTCGTGTGCGCACCGTTGACGGATTGTGGCTCAAAAAACCGTTGCAAGAGTCGGATATTTTGCCGAATCCGGCCGTAGAAAAATTTTACAAAGATATAAAAGGAGAATAACTATGGAATTAGTGGGTGGGATCGGAGTATTTGTATTGTTGATTGTAGGTGGACTACATGCTATGGTGCCTCAAAACTCTAAATTACGTCTAGGTATTTGCATTTGCTTGGCTGTCGGCCTTTGCTTTACCGGAACTATGCATGGGGTTTTATTGGCGATTGGACTGATATTTGTGGAAATGATTGTAAACAAAGTCATTTCTTTTTGGAAAAATATATCATTATAAAATAAGGAGAATGGTTATGAATAGAAAATTTTTTGTTGTTTTGATGAGTAGTTTATTTATTTTTGCTTGTGGGGAAAAATTACCAACGGTAGATAGTAGCACTTCGGAAACATATAAGGCCTCGTTGGATCGTGTAAGTCAGTCCGTACCAAAAGAAAAGGAAGAAAATTTTAACTTTTCTATCAGTATTTTGGCCATGGAATCTGTTAAGGAACACGTTGTTGATGGAGTTATCATGACCGATGACGAGCAAGATGAACAAGCTAAGAAAGCATTCCAAAAATCCTTGCACGGCCTTAATTACAAGCAAATAATATCTCGGAGTGATCAGGTCATGAAATCAAAAATGGAAAGGGCTAAGGAACAATATGAAGAAGAATTGATGAATACGATTGATGCTATTGTTGCCGCTAAGAAAATTAAAACAGAATTATCTAAAATTATCATAACTGACAAGGCCATAGATAGTAAGAACTTATCTATGAAATTAGAAAATAAAACTAATTCTTCACTAAAGAAACTCTTAGTATTGGGATTAGTGGCCCCTACGGAGGATTCATTACCCAATCCACGAGTTCTATTTATTGATTTTGAAAAGCCTCTTGCTCCAAAAGAAGCGCGAACAGTTGTAATTCCCTTGAAGGAAGAATATGGCTGGAAACCTACTGATTATTTGGCAATTCCCCGAATTTCTTTGGATATAGTTCGTGCCGAAGATGTTAAGAAGAAAGTAATACTCAACGACAAATTGGCCGAAGCATTTGGGGGGTATGTGGATCTTCGGAAGAATTATCAAGAACTGCAAACCTTATTGGAAGGGCAGAACGATTGGGTGTCTGTTTTCACAGTAGAAAATATCGCCAAAGGGTTTTTCCCACTTAAATAATATAACTTGACTTCTAGGGCGTTATAAGCGGTAATGTGTATAGGAGCGAATATGCAAAACTATACACATTTAACCACCCGGGAATTGGAGTTAAAATGGCTGGAATTGGTAGGCCGGCCTATACCACCAATTGGGCGAAGTTTAATTATCAAATATCTGTTGTGGTATGAACAAGCCAAGCGTGAGAAGATTTCTCCACTTGGCTTTTTTCATGAAGTGGCACAAGCTGCTAAAACTACTGATAAACGCCCCAAAGCTACTCTTGAGATAGGCTCAAAACTAATCCGTTCCTACCAAGGGCTTAAATACGAAGTAGAAATCGTTACCAATGGGTACCTATATGAGAATACACTCTATAAAAGCCTATCCGGTGTAGCCAAGGCCATTACAGGTAAAAGTTGGAACGGGAAGGTATTCTTTGGAGTGAAAAAATGAGTGATAAGAAAATACGTTGCGCTATCTATACACGCAAATCAACCGAAGAAGGATTAGAGCAAGAGTTTAATAGTTTACAAGCCCAACAGGAGGCGTGCGAGTCTTACATTAAAAGCCAAAAGCATGAGCATTGGCAATTGCTTTCTACCGAATATGATGATGGCGGGTATTCAGGTGGTAACATGGAACGCCCGGCTTTAAAACGCCTACTCCAAGATGTTCAAAACGGCCTTGTTGATATTATCGTTGTGTATAAGATAGACCGTTTAACCCGTAGTTTAATGGACTTTAGCAAAATTGTGGAGATATTAGACAAGCATAATGCCTCGTTTGTGTCTATCACCCAGCATTTTAATACCACCACCAGTATGGGGCGGCTCACATTAAATATGCTACTCTCATTTGCCCAGTTTGAGCGTGAAGTAACGGGAGAGCGTATCCGGGATAAGATTAGCGCGAGTAAGAAAAAGGGTATGTGGATGGGTGGCAAACCGCCGTTAGGATATTACCGCAAGGATAAGAAGATATACCCGGATGAAGACAAAGCAAAACTTGTTACTAACATATTCCAAAAGTATGTAGAACTGAAAAGCACTACACTCCTAAAAGGGTGGCTTGAAGAGCAAGGAACGAAGTTATCAGTAGGTAACTTGAACTGCATTTTACGTAATAAAGCATATATTGGTCTAGTTGGACATAAGGGGACATGGTACCCGGGCGAACACCAAGGGATAATCTCCCAAGAGTTATTTGGGCAAGTCCAAACCGTAATGGCTGATAACCGCATTAATCGCCAACATTATGATCCTAAAAAGAGCCTTTTGTCTGGCAAACTATATGATGACAAAGGCAACGCTATGAGCCCCAGTTGGAGTACGGGTAGTAGCGGTAAAATATACCGCTATTATGTGAGCCAAGCACTTATCCGCAAAGAGCCGGGCAAAGTGGGAAAAGTCAGTAAGGTGTCACTCCAAAAATTGGAGCAGTTTATAGATAATTGGTTTAGTGAGTTTTTGAAAGACAAAACAAAAATTTATCCGTATATCCAACAGTTTGGAGTAAGCAAACAAAAAGAAATTATCAAACGGCTACCATCATATCCGATAACGCGGGATGTAGAAAAAGAACTAATTAAACGTATTAAGTTAAATCTCAACAAGATAGGAATCACGCTATATCAAGAACAAGTGACCGAACTATTAAACTCAATTTATGAGAACAGAGATATGATTCCACTTAAACCAGAGAAACTAAAAAATGAAAACACCTATACGGAAACATATCGTATAGGAACGGTAGCCAATGGGGCCAAGGTTATTGTGGGGCAATTTGTCCAACCTACAAAACAACCCAACAAGGAACTCATCAAAATCTTACACCAGGCCTATACTTGGCATCAAGAAATATTAGACGGAAAAACTACCCAAGAAATAGCCAATGGAGAAAAAATATGTGTGCAATATGTGCGCCGGATCCTCAATTTGAGTTTTTTATCGCCCAAAATCGTACGCTCTATCCTAAACGGCACGCAACCTGTCGATTGTACGCTCAAAAAATTGCTCTCTATTCGCACACCGGATTGGCACGAGCAAGAACAAATCCTTGGAGAATAACCCATAAGAGAACGACCTTCTGTAAGGTTATGCTAACAATTATTTTTTGATAGATAAATATTTATTGAGATACTCTTCTATTTGTAGGTACCGCAACACAGAAGAGTTGCTCAAATCATGGGTCTGCTTTAGAGCTTCTTTTCGTAAATCCTGAATAGCAGCATAATATCGTTCATTAATAACGAGTTCCAAGTCAATGCCTGACTTTTTCAGGACTTCTTTGGCACTTAAGACAGATTTCAGAGCATCATATTTTGCGCCTTCTTTGGAAGATTTAACAATGGGACTCCAAAGCATATAATGCTTGGTAAAATTGTCAAAATGCTGTTGAATATATTCTTGGTCTTTTGTAAATTTGTGAATAAAACGGTTTTCTGTATCGGGACGGCGTTTTTGTGGATCCACATACTGCAATCCATGAATATGGGCGGCGACTTCACAAACATAGATTTCTTTATTGATGATGTTCAACCCAATTACATCGATTTCAGTTTGATGAGGTCCTTTGACATTGTATTCTACAAATTCACATTTTTTGATATGTCGTAGCCATTCGCCGGTTATTTCTTCCGCAATATTATGCATACAATTTTCTCTCTTGAAAATTTTTTATATTGTAGCAATTTTTCCAAATCTATATGCAGTGAACGACTTTCCACCTACCCTTGTCAGCATAAAATGAGAATATTTACAGAAAAGCAGAAAAACCCGACAAAATTTGCATGCTATGAGTGGTTTACAAAAAAATCCCCGTCGGAGTTAAACTCTAACGGGGATTTATGCTATAAACTTAAAACTAAAATACGGAGTCGACGGGATTCGAACCCGCGGTCTCTGCCTTGACAGGGCAGCGTGTTAGACCAGGCTACACCACGACTCCAACGACTTAAATTCTTCCGTACTTATATTGTAGCTTATTCTGCGCGGCGCGTCAATTTTATTTTTATGCGCCAAACTTTCCCCACAGAATTTGCTCTAGTTCCAACTCAATGCCGCTTTTATCTTTGACTTGGCGGCGCACTTCATCCATCAAATTTTTAATATCTTCCGGCGTGGCATGATTAAAATTGACAATAAAACCGGCATGCTTTTCAGATACCTTTGCCCCGCCGATACTTAAACCTCTCAAACCTGTTTCATCAATCAGACGGGAGGCATAATCTCCTACCGGCCGCTTAAAAACACTGCCGGCAGACGGTAAATCCAGCGGTTGTTTTTCAATGCGTTTATGCAAAATTAAATTGCGTGTTTCGGTCAGAGAAGAAAAATCTTTTTGTTCCAGTAAAAACCCGGCACTAAGTACAATATAATTTTCAATGCCTTCCACGTGGCGGTAAGCATGAGGGAGATCTTGTTTAAGTAGCATGGCCGGTTTGCCTTCCATATCAATTACTTCCACATATTCCAGACAATCAAATGTCTCTTGGCCAAAGGCCCCTGCATTCATATAAACCGCTCCGCCGACACTACCCGGTATCCCGGACAATTTTTCCATGCCGGCCAACCCCGAGGATACAGCCAGTTCGCACACTTTATCTAATGCTACACCGGCTTGTGCGGTGATGCGGTTGCCCTTTACGGCGGATTGATTCATGTGTTTAGTAGAACACGTAATACCCGGCAATCCTTGGCTTCCTACCAAAATGTTAGAACCAAAACCGATAATCCGAAGAGGGATGTTTTCTGTACGGGCTAATTTAAGAACAAAACTCCATTCTTCCCTTGAGGTTGGATAGACATACACTTCCGCAGGCCCCCCGGTACGGTAAGTAGTGTGTGAGGCCATGGATTCATTCAACAAACAATTCGTTCCGAAATAAGCGGAAAGTTCTTTTTTAAAATCCATATTCTTTAAAAGTTAATCCCGACGCCGCCTTGAAAGCCGTGGTTATACTTCGTATAGGTGTATGCTCCGTACACATAGAATAACGGTAACGGATGCAAGTTAACTCCGGCTGTATAACGGATTACATCATCATCTGACTTTTTATGTATATCTTTTACTTTTAGACTGCTGTAATCATATCCAATGCCCACATACGGCGTGGCAAATAATACATTGACAGAAGCAGAAGCAGAGGCGGAATAATGGTTCCCATCGTAGTAATCGGTTTTATAATGGTCATAGAAAGCGGCGGCCGATAAATTCACCACGGCTACGGTTTGATGCCATTTCAGTCCGCCACCGATCGATTCAAACCCATCATAACTGGTGCCGCGGGCCGCCACGCCTAATCCCAAAAAGGGCAATTCCGTTTCTGCCATAATAAAAGGAGCATAGAAATAATCTTTTTTAGAAAAATTGCTGCCGGAAGTTTTGACGGCGGTCATGGTAGCCCCCACATCAAAACCGGGGAACGTGGCCGCTTTTCCGGTATGGAAATCGGCCTGACCGAGCAAGGTGGCAATATCACGGTTGTAAGCCGATAATCCTTTCCCGTGAAAGTGATCTTTAAAGTCACTACTCATACTGGCGCTGGCGGGCAACGCGAAAGACAACATTAGTACACAAGCGATTATTATTTTTTTCATAAAATTCCTTCTTGATTAATTTTCTTACATATCATATCATAGAAAAAGAGGACGTTTTGTGCAAGTGAAAAATAATTTTTGGGAGGCAAGTATGGTCAGTCCGTTGGCAGGAACATTATGTAAAGAACGTATGGATGTAGAAAAAATGCGTCAGTTGTTTTGGAAGCCGGAAGGGGAAGTGGCCCCTGTTAAATTCGGCACTTCGGGGCATCGGGGACAATTAGGAAAAGGATTTTGTGCCGCCCATGCATTAGCTATTGCACAGGCAGTCGCGCAAATTCATGTGGAAGATAAAATACAAGGCCCCATTTTATGTGGAGGGGACAGTCGTTTAATGTCGGCCGATACTGCGAAATTGTGTGCAGAGGTGCTGGCCGGAAATGGGTTGCCTGTGTTACTGGCCGAAGGACCGTTGCCCACGCCTGTTTTTTCGTTTGAAATTATCCATGGCCGCGCCAGTGCCTGTTTAAACGGAACGGCCAGCCATAATCCGCCGCAGGATATGGGACTGAAATATAATCCTTCTAATGGCGGCCCTGCCGGAGCGGAACTGACTAGTCGCATTGCCAAGTACGCCAATGAATATCTCAAAAATCCAACCTTAATTAAACGCTTGCCTTTAGAACAAGCCCGCCAACAAGGGTTGGTAAGCACACCGGATTTAGTAACCGCCTACATAGAAGCATTGGGGAAAATGGTAGATTTTGCCGCGATTAAAAAAGCAGGTTTGAAGGCGGCGATTCACCCGTTAGGCGGCGCCAGTTTGGCTTATTACCGCGCCATTAAGGAAAAATATCAACTGGACAATTTGCACATTGTCAATGAGATCCAAGACCCGACTTTCTATTTTATTCCCATTGATCACGACGGTAAAATCCGGATGGACCCGTCTTCTGTCTATCCCATGAAACCGCTGATTGAACTGGTAAAGAATGGAGCGTATGATTTTGCCGGCGCCAGCGACCCGGACGCCGACCGCTTTGGTTGTGCCACCAAATCCGGCGGATTAGTGCCACCCAATCATGCTTTGTGCGTGTTGGCTAATTACTTGATTCAAACGCGCAGTCCGAAAGCCGGTATGCAAATCGGCCGTACGTTAGGCACCACCTCTTTGCTAGACCGCATTGCGGCAGACAAAGGATACACAATAGATGAGGTAAATGTCGGATTTAAATATTTCGTGGACGGCATTGTGAACGGACGCTATATTTTGGCCGGAGAAGAAAGTGCCGGGATGAGTTTGAGCGGATGGACGCCTGAAAAAGACGGCATTTTGGCAGTCTGTTTACTACTGGAAATTGCGTCTAAATGTGGCGATATTGCCGCGCTGTATGAGCAATTAACGCAAAAGTACGGCTTGCCTTATTATACGCGTGTGGACGTACCCACCAATGAAGAAGCCAAGAAAAAAGTGCAGTCTTTCAAAGCGGCAGATTTGGCAGACTTAAAAGAGGTCGCCGGCGAGAAAGTGTTGCGCGTACGCGATACCGACGGGATTAAAGTATATTTGGAAAATTCGTGGTTCTTGGTGCGCCCCAGCGGAACGGAAAATATTTTAAAGTTCTATGCAGAGACCTTTGTGGCCGAAAAGCATTTGCTGGAAATTATTGAAGCCGGCCGCCAGTATTTCGGCGTATAAATAATAAGATATGTAAAAACCCTGCCTGATATAGAAGGCAGGGTTTTTTGTCATAAATTTGTTATACTAATAGGGTAGTATACAATTTCATCTGTTTTTGGAACCGCATGCAGAATGCGGGTTTGCTTAATTAAGCACTCCGAAACGCCAAAAGCAGTCGTTTTAGGCACCGCATATCCGAGCTGATCCCTTGGATGTGAGGTGCCGAGTGTTTGTCACCTTTGGGTGGCAAACCACGGCTGTTTGTACAAGGGTAACGTTTCGGAGACTCGAGTATAGCAGCCGTTTTTGTTGGGTTTCAAAACAGAAAAAAGGAGCCAGTTATGAAACACAACAAACATAGTATATGTCATGGCCAATGTCACGTTCCCAGTCATTCCCGAATGTTTTTATCGGGAATCTCAACCTTATTAAACAACACGAAAGAGGCCAAGGTCCTGAGCAACAACATCTCAGGACGACAGCATTGTAATTACCACAAAAAACACGTCATGCTGAGATGTTTTTGCTCAGCATCTCAACAACTTAATAAGGCTGAGGCCCTGAACAAAGACACTTTCAGGGCGACACATTGTGTCGGTTTTACCCTCATTGAACTACTCGTCGTCGTCCTTATCATTGGCATTTTATCCGCCATTGCCCTGCCGCAATATACCAAAGCAGTACAAAAAGCTGATTTAGCTAAAATGCAAGTATTACTTAAATCTGTCGTTACCGCACAACAAGCGTATTATTTAGAGAATGGTAGTTATGCCACCACGTTAGACGAATTGGGTTTAGATTTGCCGGTTACCGGTACCTGTAGCGCGCATCTATGGTCGACTGGTAACGGTTATAAAATCGGCCCGGAGGGATTTTGTTTGCAACTACTTACGTTAACCTATGGCTCGGCAACTCATACCGTGGCGGTTTCTTTCGGAGCAAAGGCGCAAGGATATGGTCTGACAGGCGATGATGCTCAATACGGGGGTGTAGAATATTTGCTAGAAGACTGGGCTTCTGCTGGAAAAGGATCTGCTAATAAAATATATTGTAGAACAGCTACAAATAGTACAAAGGCCACTTATTGTAAAGGACTGTCTTTGAAAAAGGGAAATTGTATCGGAGATTGGTACGAAATGTAATTTGTTTCTTCTTACAACTTCAGCCACTTAAATTCAAAAAAGACGACGGCGCCGAACACAAACACCGGTCCCCAACCGGCTAGGAACGGATTAATATAGCCGTTTTCGCCTACTGATGTGATCATGCTGATTAACCACCAGAAGGTAAATGCAATCACCATAGAGGCAATAATGTTGAGGATTTTGCTTTTGCGTCGGGTACTAATGGCAAAGGGCATCCCCAGCAGACACATTAGTAGGGTGACAAACGGAGTAGCCAGTTTAGACTGGCGCTCCGTTTCTGCGGTGTATGGGCAAGGCCAGTTCTCTTAAAGAAGGCGATCCGTTTAGTTAGTTCCCGAATGCTTAATAATTTTCCTTCCGTTTTGCTCACGGACATATCTTGCGGCGGTAAAGTAATAGGGGAAGGCAATTGCTCAAAGTGCTCATCCTGCGTGGTAGTTTGCTTGGAAAAAGTGCGTTGCGTACCGTCGTATAAAATCCAGCGTTTTTGATCTTTATCCCATACCATGCGTTGGGCAACTAATTGGGAAGCGATGTCCCAATTTTGGTCATACGTATCAATGGATACTTGAACCATAAGACCTTTTCCCAAGTCTACCCATTTGGCAAAAAGCATTTGATCGGTGGATAATTTGATTGCCACATCCGCTTCCGTGTTGAGTTTAAAATCGGCGTCCGGTTTAATTTTGGTGTAGTACAAAATGTCTGCCTTCAGATTAAGCGGCGGTACGATAAATTCTTGCACAAACATGGTGGTTGCGGCTACTAATATAATACACACAATAACCGGTTTGAACAACTGACGCGGAGCAAAACCGCCCGCCACGCAAGCCGTCCATTCCCCGCTAGCCACCATTTCAGACACCACTGAAATAGAGGCCAGTAAACACGCCACCGGCATAATGGTGGTGAGCCAGTTAGGGAAACTAAGTAAAGAGTAAGTTAAAATAGAACCCAAAGTGGCCGAGCCGTTACTTAAAGTTTTTAATTTTTCAAATGTATCGCCCAATACCACCAAGGTGGCAAATACACCTAGAGCGAAGAAAAAAGGCCCCCAAAATTTCTTGGCAATATAGGCAAATAAGCGGCTCATATATTTAACCTCTTTTTCCACAAATATCGTGCCGCCGCTATGCCCACTGCGTAGGGTATCCACGGGGCAATATAAGCCAGTACCCCATATTTTTTGCCTAAGCTGAGCCCTAAAGTCATCAGTAAGTAAAAGGCAAAAATGATAATGACACTAAACAACATTCCCCATCCTTTATTAGAGCGTTTTCCTAAAGAAAACCCCAGCGGACAGCTGACAAATAATAGCAAAATAGGCGCCCACGCCAACACATTGCGCATGCTGATTTCCGAGCGATATTCCGCTTTTTGTTCCGGTGTCAATAACCCCCGTCTTAGTATGCGCAGCATTTTGGTAGTGGTCAATTCTCCTACCCGCATACGTCGGCGATGATCTCGTATTAGCGAAATGCTCATGGTGTAGGAATCAAAGTCTGCCGCAATGATGGAGGTGGGATCTTTTGCATTGATGCGTTGCATCTGTCCGTCTTTGAGTTGCAGACCAATCGCACGGTCTGTGAGAATAATTTTACCGGTGCTGGCATTTACTTTAGTGCTTAGGGAAGCGGCATCTTTTTTCCTGATAAGGTGGATCTGTTTGGCAAGTTTCGTCAAATCATCCAGTTCTTCGAGGTATAAATCCCATTCGCCTAAATCTAAAAATGTTTTGGGTTCCAGGGTAACCTTGGTAATTTTTTGGCGGGCCTCATCGCGCCGGTCTAAAAAGCGTTTGTAACTGCGCGGGCTTAACCAGTTCCCTAAAAAGAAAAGTAATATGCTCAGCCCAATAGCGCAAAACAACATGGGACGTACGATTTCCCGAAAAGAAAATCCGGCGGCACGCAGCGCAATCAATTCTCCATGTTCGCTCATATTAGTGAGCGTAAGTAAAATGGCAATTTGAAATGCCATAGGCGCTGCCAAGGTGAACACATCCGGCAAAATATTGAGTAAAGAAGAAATAATCCAAGTCCAGCTGGTACCGTAAGTCATGGCCATATTCATGATAGAAATGAATTGCTTCATGAATATAACAAAAGTCAAAATACCCACCACCCCTACAAAAAAAGTCAGCAGGCTTTTAGCAATATATACCGTAAAAATGGCCGGACGCTTTAGGTGTATCATTATGGTTATTCTAACAAATATCCGGCCCGTCCGACCGCAAAAACCGTTCAAAAGGCGGGCGGGTGCGGTTTTGTAAGCCAGTGCATATAGACAGAAATATTATAAAATGAAATTATGAGGTTTCATCGTTGCCTATGAAAACCGCACGATCTGTTTTGTGCTTGGTTTTAGCTTGTCAGTTGCTCTTCGGCCCGTATTTGCAGGCCGAAGCACTTCCGTATCGGTTGGTTGATACCGATAAGTATGATATTTTTGAAGAAGAACAACGGGCCAAGCGGGAACAAGCCCTAAAGATAGAAGAAGCTCCCGATGATGCCCAGCTGCTTAAATATACCAACGAATTCTGGCGACAGGCCGTAACTGCCGTTGACGGGGATTATGCGTTGGATAAAGAACCCGAACCCATTCCGGATTTGACCTTATTAAATCCTACCCTTTCCTTGCCGTTATACGGTACCAATGTAGCTTTGACCGGTCGATATATGGTGGGCTTTAAGCTCGATGCCAAACGCTATTCCCAAGATGCCAATAATGATATTGAAGAACGCAATGTGCGTAACGTTGAAATGCAGCAAGAGATGAAACTGAAAATGCAGGGGAAAATTTTGGACCGCATTTTTGTAGATATTGACTATGACGATAAGAGAAAGGAAGAAAAAACAATTTCAGTGGCCTATCGCGGTAAACCCGGTGAACTAGTGCAACTGGCGGAATTTGGAGATATTAATTTGTCGTTACCCCAAACGGAATTTATTGCTTATGAAAAGCAATTATTCGGGGCCAAAATGCATTTGCAACATAAAAATTTAGATTTACATATTATCGGCAGTCAAACAAAAGGTTCCAGTAAGCAAAAGCAATTTGTAGGGAGCAGTGTTTTCGAAAGGGTGTCCATTAAGGATATAAATTACATACGCCGTACTTATTATGATTTGACATTTGGCTCCAACACCCCGCCGGGGTCCAATCCACAGTGGCAGAGCGATATGGGTAATATTGCTCCGGGCTCTGAAGAAATTTATGTGGATACAAACACTACCGGTGGGGATTATATCCCGGTTACTTTGACGCCTCGCGATTATGGTACCGGCACCTCATTCCCAACCTCTAAATTCAAATTATTATCCCGCGGAACAGACTATACGGTAGATTACAGCCGCGGAATTATTGAATTTGCCCGCCCGCAACAAGCAGCCAGCATGATTGCCGTCAACTACCGTAATATGAATGGTACTTGGCTCAGCCCAGACCAAAACCAACCCTATGTTATTAAAACACCTAATGACCGTTCTGTTTATTCAGATACCGAATTAGGATATCGAATGGAAATCAAAAGATTTTATAGTGTGGGCGCTCAACAAATTACTCATGATAACGGAAAAGGAAACTTTATTTTACAGTTGTTAGATGCCAACGGGCAGGAAGTTGGCTCTTATAGCACTCCCCCTCAAGTCTATCCAACTACGATTGATATGGATTTTGAGAAAGGTATTTTTGAGCTACACGATATTATGAAGGATAATATGGGACTTTATAATCCTACGCCTACCTCCTCTAAAAACCGCACCTTCCAAGTGGAATATACTTCTAATGTGAAGACGTATTTTATTGAGGCCGGGATTGTAGTGGAGTCTGAGACAGTCAAATTAAACGGCCGGCGATTGCAACGCAATAACGACTACTACATAGATTATACTTCGGGTTATATCACTTTCTACAAAGGGGAAGAAATCACAGATAGTTCCGTTATTGATATTACGTATGATACAACAGACGGTTCCAGTTCTAATAATTCCATTATGGGGGGACGTTTAGATTACAAACTGTTTGATAAAATCCGTTTGGGTACTACCGTACTGAAAGAAATGGGAGATAAGCCCGATACGGTGCCCCAAGTAGGCAATTATGGAAAGGATTTGTTAGTTTACGGGGCGGATGTGAACGCAAAGGACGTGCGTCTTACGCAAGATTTGTCCGTTGATTTCGGAGCGGAAATCGCTAAAAGTGAGAAAAAGGAAAACGCATTTGGATATGCCATGGTAGATAGTATGAATGAAACCAATATCCAAACCGGCGGCAGTATGATTTTCTATGATTGGACGGTGGCCGCCAACCCCAATGACAAACCTGCCTTTTTAGATTCCTTACAATGGGACACACAAGACTTGCCCTCTTTGGAAATCAATCCCAATGCTATCGGTACTTATAATGAAAAACAACAAGTATTGGTGATTAACTATGACTTTAGTAAGGCAATCAATGGCGGCTTTGCTGATCATGATGAAATTTCACTTGTCTATCCCTTAAGCACCAGCGGGGTGGACTTGTCTGATAAAACCTCTTTTGCCCTCACCATGTTAGGGGAAGGGGCGGAAAATACTGGTGCTCCTAAAATTGATATCACTTTTGGTAACATCAGCGAGCGTTCCGATAGCGTCAATCCGAGTCAAGTTCCGCAAGGTTTGGTGCCAAACGGTTACGGTATGTACACTGCGTGTAACCCCAGGACTCCATCCCCTAAAACGGAAGATGTCAATTGTTTGTCTACCTTAGCTCCGAATGAGGACGTAGGATGGTGGTTTTCTAACCCCGATGGAACCTTACAGCGTTTTAATCCGTTTGTACACAATCCATTTAACCCGCAGCGCCAGCCCAACGGACGTATTGACAGCCAAGATTTGAACGGAAACGGTAAATATGATGAGGAAGAAGCCGGTATCGGTGGGCATTTCGGCTACTATAATCCTTCTACTGATATTACCGGTGTAAATAATACATTAGCTTATAACGGTTGGCAAACTTTTACCACACCGCTGATTATTTCCAAAGAAGATAAAAACAATGGCCGATGGACGGCGGTGCGGCATTTGCGTATTACCTTGAAATACAATGGCAAGATGAAAGGTACGGTAAAAATTGCCAATGTGTCTTTGGCAGGTACGGCGTGGCATCCGCAAGAAGGGATAGAGCCGTCACAATTTGCTGTGTCGGGCATTAATAACGTAGAAAATACCAATTATATTCCTATCTTCTCCCCGGGTAGCGGAGATGGGGTGCGCGTATTTAACTATTTATACGGTTCCATGTCTAATTACCGGGAAAAGTATGACACGGCTAATGTAATGGACCAAGCGTTGAGTTTGACTTATAAAGATATAACAGCCAGCCAGACAGATCAAATGTTTGCAAATCGTAATTTTAGCTCCATGGATTTTACGCAACATAAAGAATTTCGGTTTTTGTTATATAGTAAAAATACGGATACAGGCGAGTTTTTTATGAAGGTGGGTACGGATGACAATTATGACAAGATTATAGTGCCTTTAGGATATGGCGGTACGCGCGGAATGTGGCGTTTAATCTCACTTAAAATGAAAGATAGTGACGGAGACGGCGTTCCGGATTCATTTGAAAATATGTCAGATGCGTCGTACGGCGTGCGGGTAAGCCACCAACGCAGTGCAGGGGGGCTGATGAATTTTAAGAAAGTTAGTATGGTTATGGCTGGTGTTGAAGTTATTACTGATCCGGCAATTACTGATACAACAGATCCTACAGCCTATATTGGTGGTAATGCAAGTGGCGAAGTGTGGCTGAATATGATTCACTTGGCCGAGTCTGTCACAACCCGCGGAGAAGCCTACAAAGTAGACGGGGTAGTAAAACTGGACCAATGGGGTAGTGTCGGAGCAAAGTATAAATATATGGACAAAAACTTTGAAACTCCTCTGACCGTAGCAAAAAACCAAGAAAGCACGGAAGAAGAGTATTTCTTAAAGATGAATCGTATTAAATACTTCCCCATGCAGGCAAACTTAAACCGCAGCAAAATAGTAACACCCAATGTAACAGATACCAGTTCCTATAATACGGTGAGTTCTTTAGACAAAGGAAAAGTGGAGCGCCAACAGGCCAACGTGCGCGGTGATTTCATTAAAGACAAGTTGCCGCAAGTGGGATTGGAATATTCTTTGGAGCAAGTAGATTATGAGGCACGCCGGCGTAAAGACCGAGCCCAAACCTATGCCGTAACAGTGCAACATAACACACGTACCGTCAAAAATTTAACTGCCGGTTATTCTTACACAGATACACAAATTCATTACGACAGAGAGCAGCATTTGGTTTCCGAAAATAATTATAACACGCAAGAAGAAACCCAGCGTATGAACGTGAAGTTTAGTTATGAGCCACATCAGAATTTTAACATTACCCCCAGTTATAGTTTGAAACAAAGCAAGGAAGAGCGTCGCCAACATTTGGAACATACGGACAATTTCCATCGTTATCCCAAAGCCATGAATCAAAGTGCCGGTTTTAACAGTACTTGGCGAATTACCAAATGGCTGGCCCCATCTGTCAGCTATACTATAGCCACCACGGAAACCAATAATCTGACGGCCAAGACTTTCAACAAGGGTAAGGCTGACGAGAAAACTTTTGATATCGGCGAATTAAAAAGTGTAAACCGTAATGCCGACGGCGGCGTATCCTTAACATTAAACGGAAATGAAATTTTGCCTAATAGCAAGCTGTTTAAGAACTTCGTCATTTCTTCCAGTTATCGTTTGCAAGATGCGGACTCTTGGAATGATATGGACGCAGACTTTGATAGCCGTACAGAGTTGTGGATTCGTTCTTCTTTAAGCGGCACCGGCCGTTACGCTCAACGCCAGAATATGGTACTGCGTGATACGGTTACCTCTTCCCAACGCTGGATGCCGCTGGCAGAGTATGAACTAACCGGGGTGTTAGCTCCTTTGAGCACCGTTTCCTTCATCAACAACTTTACACAAAGCCGCCAGCGCAATAACCGCACCGGTACGCAGTCTGAAACCAAAAGCCTCACTTTACCGGATATGGTATTTTCTATTTCTGATTTGGAGAAGGCCTTTTATGCCGGGAGCTGGCTGAGTTCCACTAATATCAAGTTGCGTTATAGTGCAATCGCCACTAATACCATAGACAGTTCTAAAGGAATGGAACGTAAATACGGCGGAGATTTGCGTTTTATGTTGTTTAATATGTTCGATACCGTGTTTATTTATGATAAAAAGACTTCCTGGCAAGATGATTTGCAATGGAATAGAAGTTTGGAGAAATCTGACGGAGAAGATTTCTCTGCCCAAACTTCTTTTTATCTAGGAAATTGGCGTTTTACTCCCAAATTTGTATATAGTACTTATGAAAAACGACTCGTAGCTAATCAGCTCAGTCAAAGCAGTAAAGAATTAACACCCAGTTTAACCGTTCGTTTAGATTTTAATTTGCCGCGCGGAATAAAATTACCCCTTATCAATCGTATTTATAATGCCACAAACCGGGTAATCTGGAACACTACCTTTTCCTATAAAGAAAAGACCTCTCCAGTAGAAGTAAAAGACAATTATCACTCTTTTGACGTGTTATCTTCTTTGGATTACGAATTATCTCAAAATTTACGTTTCAACGTGGCCGGTGGTATTACCTGGCTCAATCATGATTATGTGGAAACAGAAGATTACATCGCTTATAACTTGGCGGCCAACCTCACTATTCAGTTCTAAGCCATGGCAGCGTGTGCGGGCTTTCTGTTTGCATATTCTGCTGCCTAATACTTGTTATCATTGCGCTTGTGATTTGTCATGGAACAATACGCATCCGTTATGTAAGGATTGTGAACAACAATTACAACCCGTGGGCCCTTTGTATTGTTTGCGTTGTGGAAAACCTTTGCCGGATGGAGGGGCTCATTGTTATGATTGCCGCGGAACAAAAGGGAAACAGTATGCCTGTAAGGTCATCCGCTCGGCCTTAGTATTTAATCCGGTGCTTCGGCCGTTGGTGCATGCTTTCAAATATGCCGATAGACCCTACCTGGCGGATTATTTAGCGCAATGGATGAATGTATCTTGGCAAAAATATCCGGATTTAGCACAGGTGCAGGTGTTGGTCCCGGTGCCGCTACATCCTAAAAAGCAAAAACAGCGTCGGTATAATCAATCGGAACTGTTAGCGCGTGCCTTGGCACATTTGCAAGGCTTGCCGGTGGATAGCGCTTGTTTGATAAGGGTGCGTAATACTCCCAGCCAGACACAATTTGGCCGCGCGGGGCGTTTGGAAAATATGCGGGGTGCCTTTCGTTGTGAGCAGCCCGCTAATATAAAAGGGAAAATAGTACTGCTGATAGATGATGTGGCCACCACAGGGGCTACTTTGGAAGGGTGTGCGGAAGCCTTAAAGGCGGCCGGCGCGAAAAAAGTAATCGCCTACACCTTGGCGCGAGAAGTATAAAAAGGCCCTAAAAGGATGCGTGTAGGCAAGACAAAATTATATAATACTCTTATGGGACAGTTTTTATTGCTGTTAACCAATTTGGCGTTTCCGTTTGCGGCGTTATGGGTACTACTCGGGTTTGTTTTTTCACCTCGGCGCCGCGTGCTTAAGACCTTAAAGCAAGAGCTTCGGGAACGTTTTGCATTGGAGCCGGTAGATATGATTCCGCAAGGCGCCTTGTGGATTCATTGCGCTAGCGTGGGAGAGGTGCGTTCGGTAGCCGGCTTGATTGATGAATTGAAAAATTTTTACCAAAAGGAAGTAATGGTCACCACCAGTACGGCCGCTGGGCGAGCAGAAGCGGCCAAAAATCCGGCTATTACCAAAGCATTGCTGGCACCCCTTGATTTTTATCCTTTTGTTCGGCGTTTTATTGCCCATGCTCAACCGTATCGGTTATTTGTAGTAGAGCGGGAGATTTGGCCCAATATGTTGGCGGCGGCTCATCGGGCACAGGTGCCGGTGATGTTGTTGAATGCCCGTATTTCCCGTAAAAGTACGCGGGCATACCGATGGGTGCGGCCCTTGTTTGCTAAGCTCTTTGGACAAGTGGTGCTGGCTACTATGCAAGAGCAGGATGCCGCTGAGCGTTACAGTAGTTTAGGATTGCCTGCCGACAGAATTGTCGTGTGCGGAAATGTAAAGTACGACACCTTACATGATCAGCCGGCTAAGTTAAAAGAAGCCCGCGCGCTTATCGAACAGTTAGGTTGGCAAAATAGCCCTGTTTTAGTGTGTGGCAGTACGCATCCGCTAGAAGAAGAAATTATCTTGCAATCTTTGCCGGACTGGAATAAACAAGGCGTAAAAGTGATTTTTGCTCCGCGTCATTTAGAGCGGAAAGAAGAAATTAAAGCCGCTTTACAGGCAAGGCCGTTTGCTTTTGGATTTGTCAGCGAGGGTAATTTCCCCGCTAATTGTGCCATCGTGTGCGCGGATACAATGGGGTTTTTGCAATCTTTGTATGCTTGTGCGACCCTGACCTTTGTGGGGGGAAGTATTGCTCCGCGCGGTGCGCATAATTTGTTAGAACCGGCCATTTTGAAAAAAGTGGTATTATTTGGGAAGAGCTTTTATAATACGCCCGATACAGCACATGCCTTGCTGTCTTGTGGCGGGGGAATTTTAGTAGATAAAGAGAATTTGAAAGATACCGTACTGCGTTTGCTCAAAGATCCGGCCGCTTTGGACAATATGGCTACCAAAGCTCGTCAGACGGCCCTCGATTTTAAGGGAGCGACGCAAAAAATTATGGAGGCAGTAAAAAATTATGAGCGAAAATCAGCCTAAAATTTTAGTAGTTCGTTTGTCTTCGTTAGGAGATATTGTTTTATCTTCTGCTGTGTTCAAAAACTTGAAAGCCAAATGGCCTAAGAGCCATATCACATTGTTAGTCAAACCCCAGTTTGCTCAAGTGCTGGCGGGGCACCCCGATATTGACGAAATTATGGTCGCCAAGAAGGGTTTATGGGGTAATGTCCGTCAGGTGCGGGCCGGCCATTTTACCCACTTTTTGGATTTGCACTCTACGTTCAAAACCATGTTAATCGGAGCGTTTAGCCAAATTCCGAACCGTTTGCGTTACAGCAAAAACCCAATTGCTCGTCGTCTATATGTGAAATTTCGCAAAAATTCGCCGGTACTGGAAAAACATACCTTGCAACGCTACTTAGAGGTGTTAGCAGGGTGGGATGTACCTATAAAATACACGGCGCCGGAACTGGGAGACTGGGCTTATAAAAATGTGGAGCTGGAAGGAAAGAAAGTAAATAAAATCGGTATTTTCCAAACTTCCTTTATTGGCGATAGCGTACTTACCACTCCGCTGATCCAAAAAACGGCCAAATTATTCCCGGAAGCTAAAATTGTGGTCATCACTCGTCCGCAAACGGAAGATATTTTCCGTCCGATGCCGGAAGTGGACGAAATTATCCTAAATGATAAAAAGGGACTTAATAAAATCTTCGGTGTATGGAAAACGGCTCAAGCCATTAAAGCTAGCGGTATTGATATTTTGCTGGTACCGCATCGCAGTTTTAGAAGTGCGTTTATTGCGTGGCTGAGTGAAGTGCCTATCCGGATTGGTTTTACCTCCAGCGAAGGATGGTTCCTGTACACAAAAACAGTTCCGTTTAGCTGGATGATTCACGATGCGGAGCGCAATTTATCTTTGTTGCATGGAATTGTGAAAGAGAATTTCAAAGCTGAAAAATTAAACATGCAATATGCGCCCAGTGCCGAAGAGAACGTGGCGCGTTTGATGAAAGATTTTAATTTGGAAGGCAAAACATTAATTGGTATTCACCCGGGGTCTGCTTGGGCTACCAAATGCTGGCCGTTTGAAAATTTTGTCGAACTGATTAGCCGTATTGAAACGGAATTGCACTTGCAAACGGTTATTATCGGCGGTGGCCAAAAAGATGCGGACTTGGGCGAAAAGTTATGCCAGCTTTCCCAAGGTCATGCCGCTAACCTGTGCGGTAAGACCAGCTTGGCCGATTTGATGGCACTGATGGGCCATTTCAAATTATTTATTACCAATGATTCCGGTCCGATGCATATTGCTACTGCTTTTAATGTGCCCACGCTGGCTATTTTCGGCCCGACCACTAAGGAATTAGGCTTTTTCCCGTATGGGCATGGGCATCGCGTGCTAGAGGTGAAAGGTTTGGATTGCCGGCCTTGCGCCTTACATGGCGGCAACAAATGTCCGCAAGGTCATTTCAAATGCATGCGTTTAATTACGGTAGATAACGTATTTAACAATGTAAAAGAAATGTTGCATGAAAACAAAGTAATTTAACGTTTGGATAGAAAACACGATCCCCCAGCTATTGAGGCCGGGGGATTTTTTTGTTTTCTTTTTGGCCGTTTTTTCGTCATCCCTGCCCTCCGTCATCCCCGAGATTTGTAGTCGGGGATCTATTTCCTTTGGCTGTTTTGTCGTCGAGAAATAAAAAAGACTTGACATCGTTTTTTTTTTTAGTATAATTTAAAAAATTAATTCCCGGCCGTGCGTTATTTTGCAGAAAACACACACGTCATCTTGCAGTGTTGTAATGCGGGATATAAGTAGTTTTGCAACAACATTATACCCCGCACAGAAACCTTGCGGGGTGACGGCAGGGAAAAAGGAGGTTGTATGAAAAAAGGATTCACGCTTATTGAGTTATTAGTAGTTGTATTAATTATCGGTATTTTATCGGCTATTGCGTTGCCGCAGTATCAGAAAGCAGTAGAAAAATCACGCATTTCCGAAGCTCGTATTATGCTTAATTCTCTATATAAAAACTATCAATTGTGTGTATTACAAAACGGAATGGATGATAATTCTTGTACGTATGAAGATGAAACAACAAATTTATTTACTCAAATGGACATTGGTTTTCCCGGACCTATAACTACAAATTGTATGTTGGATGAAGATGTTATATGTTATAACACAAAAGATTGGAGTTTTGGACTTGATGATGACCATAGTTATATATTTGCGGAACGTATCAAAAGCGAAAGTATTCCGTATTGGTTGCTTTTACAACTTTCATCGGGAGAGATAACCTGTGGAAACAATGATGAAAGTGTCTGTGAAAGTATTTGTGGTGGCGATCAGTGTGTATTAAACTAGTTTGACTTCTGCAAACAAAATATATCGATGGCGATTTATAATTGAATTATCTAACAAAACACCCCGCAGAAATCTGCGGGGTGTTTTTACAGAGCTTAAACCTTAATTTTGTTGCGGTTTGTGTTCGTACTTAAACATAAACGCAAACAAAATAGCTACCACTAAAGCAAATCCCGCAAAAATGAACCAGGATTCACTCCACCCGTCTTTAATCATTTGAGACAAGTACATCGGATAAACACCGTCAACCTTAAGAGCGGGATTGGCGTGCACATAGACCAAGTTGTTGATAACCTTTTGGGCCGCTAAAGAGCCGATAGCCGCGCCAAAACCGTTGGTCATCAGCATAAATACACCCTGTGCGCTAGAGCGGATGGAAGCATCAGTTTCTTGGTCCACATACAAAGAGCCGGAAATGTTGAAGAAGTCAAACGCCACGCCGTACACAATCATAGAGGCGATTAATAACAACATACCTACCGCGGTGGTCGGATTCCCTAAACCCAAAAAGCCAAAGCGCAGTACCCAAGCAAACATACTGATCAGCATTACTTTTTTAATACCGTAGCGTTGGAGGAAGAACGGAATGAGCAAAATACACAAGGTTTCGGAAATCTGTGATAAAGAGACCAAAGCCGTGGCATTGTTGGCTCCCCAAGAGCCCGTAAAACCGGCCAGTTCGTTAAATCCGGTAATAAAGGGGCCGGCAAAACCGTTGGTCACTTGCAAAGACATTCCCAGTAACATAGAAAAGATGAAGAAAATTGCCATCTTTTTTTCTTTGAACAGAGCAAATGCTTTGAGACCCAAGGCTTCTGCCAAAGATTTGGCAGCGGTAGCACAGGTGGGGCAGTTCGGCATGGTAAAACAATAGAGTGCCAATACTACGCCTAAAATTGCGGAGAAATACCATTGCGCGTAGCTGAGTTGGAACTGGGCAAAGTTGGTAATCCACATGGCGGCGATAAAACCGACCGTACCAAATACGCGGATGGGAGGAAATACTTTTACAGTATCTAAATTTTGTTGGCGAAGTACCGTATAAGCTACAGAGTTGGACAACGCAATAGTGGGCATATAAAAGGCCACGCTGATGGTGTAGCAAGTAAATAAAGCGGTGAAATTAATCGTGCTTTGCGCACCGAAATAAGCGGCTCCGGCCATAAATATAGCGGCCAGTAAATGGCACAAGCCCAATAATTTTTGAGCCGGTACCCAGCGGTCCGCCACGATGCCGATCACGGCCGGCATAAAAAGAGACACAAAACCTTGTGTCGCATAAAACCAACCAATCTTATCACCGAGTCCAGCTCCCGCCAAAAAGATGCCCATAGAGGTTAGGTAGGCACCCCAAACGGCAAACTGGAGAAAGTTCATCACAGTCAGACGAGTTTTGATATACATAAGCATTTATCGGGCGGTACGGCTGCCCATACGACTAGTATTTCTCCTGTTTAGATTTCAGCGGAGGCACACACCCGCTGCTAACCTCATTGTACAAAAAATATATAATATATGTAATCCATTGATTTTTCGATAACCCGTAGGAGGTAATCATGGCAGATTATAGCTTTGATGTGGTCAGTAAAGTAGATTTGAACGTAATCGCGGAAGCCGTTAGTGCCGCCGATAAAGAAATTGCCAACCGATACGATTTTAAAGGTACTAATTCGAGCATTGAACTCAATCAAAAAGACAATGAGTTAAATTTGCGTTCCAGTGACGAATATAAGGTAGGCGCGTTACGGGACGTTTTGTTCACGCGTTTGGCCAAACGCGGCGTAGCTTTGAAAAACTTAACCCAAGGCAAAGTGGAAGCGGCTTTGGGCGGTACGGCCAAACAAAGCATTAAAATCCAACAAGGGATTCCGTCCGATAAAGCCAAAGAGATCTCCAAAACCATCAAAGATGCCAAATTAAAGGTGGCGGCCTCTATTCAGGGAGATCAACTGAGGGTGTCTTCTAAATCCAAAGATGAATTACAGGCCACGCAGGCTTTATTGCGGGAAAAAGATTTCGGATTAGACTTACAATTCACCAATTACAGATAGGAGCAGACATGAAAAAAGTTCTTTTAGCCTGTGTGTGCTGTTTGGGATGCGTACCGTTGTTGTCCGCGCAGGATGCGGCATTGTCGTTTTATCAGCAGGAAGCGCTAACCAAAGGGAAAACGACTCGTCAGGACCGTGCGTATGCCGGAGCCTTAGCGCAGGATTTGGACCAGTGGCTACAGGCCCATCCGGGGCATCAAGAAACCAAACAGGCCATGATGATGAAAGCCGATTATGCCCAGCGGGCAAATTGGTTGGATATGGCGTTGATCACATGGTATCAGGTGCGTTTTTATTTTCCTTCACCGCAAGAAGTGGCGTTACTGTCTGCTAACGTAGAACAAGCAATGGATGAATTAAACCACCGCCAAAAAGGCCAAGCCTTGCAGCTTTTGACGCAAGATACTTCTGCTCTAAAGACCTTGCAAGCCCGACAAGCGGCCTTGTTGACCCAGTTGGTGCAAACGAATTTGGAGAAAGTGTATCAACCGGTCAATGTGCTGTTTGAAGAATATTTTACCCAAAATCCGAAAGACGAACAATTGGACAAAATGACGCTCTTATATGGGGATTGGCACCGCCAAAATAAAAACTACTATGCGGCCATCCTCGAATATAACAAAGTGTATAAATTATTCCCCAACACGGCGTATAAAGCCGCCAGCTTGCGTATGATTGCAGATGTGTACGCGGCTGATTTAAGAGAATATGACACTGCCGCGGCTCTGTATGACCAAGTATTAAAGCAATATCCGGACTCGGCCGAAATCGGGATTGTATACAAACATTTGGCCGTCATGGAAGAAAACCGAAAAAATTACGACGAGGCCTTGGTGTATTATGACAAAGCCATTGCGGACTTGGGAGGCAAACCGAGCGCTTACGACGCTTGGCGCGGTAAAGCCGATGTGTTAATTAAAACCAAATCATATCAAGCCGCTTACGAAACGCTGATGCAGGGAGCAAATGCTTTTGCGGGAGATGAAAAAAAGCAGGTGGCTCTGTGGACGGAAGCGGCGCAAGTGGCGCAACGCCGTTTGAAAAATCCGGCTTTGGAAACGGCTGCTTTGGACAAAGCCTTGCTGACCTATCCGCAAACCCAACAGGCCCCCGAACTTATGTATGAAGCGGCCTATGCCTATGAGCAACAAGGCAGACCTAGCCAAGCCGCCGAAATATACCAACGTTTAATTATCCATTATCCTACCGATAAATGGGCCTCGCGCGCGCAAGGCAGATTAAATAAGTTGCTGAAATAAATTTACATAACCCCAACTTGCAAACATCCTCCTCTACCAAGGAGGATGTTTTTTTGGTCGTTTTCTCGTCGGGAAATAAAAAAGGCTTGACTTGTTTTTTTTTTTTGCTACGATTTTCTTATGCGCTGAAGTGTTTGTGACACTTTTGTCGTTTACGTTGTTTCTAACTGTGTTTTTGAAGGAAAAAACAGTTGTTTATTTTTAGTTGGGAGGAATTATGAAAAGAGGTTTTACCCTAGTTGAATTGCTAGTTGTTGTACTGATTATTGGTATTTTATCAGCCATTGCTATCCCTATGTATCAAGGGGCAGTGGATAAGAGCCATTGGAGCACAATGCTCCCGGGAGCTAAAGCGATAAAAGATGCGGAAGAAGCTATCAAAATGAGCAATGGACTATATACTGCTAATATGGAAAATTTAGATGTTCGTATGCCAGACGGTGACGTGCAATATACCATAGAAACCATTAATGACGACGGCAGTGTCAATGTTGTTCGAGCGACAAACAGCAAACTACCTAATGTGCGATTATCTAGTTATTTAGATGAAAATGTAAATTTTGCAGGACAGTTACATTGTGAAGCAAACGACGGCCCGGAAGGCCGCGGCACCCGTCTATGTGAAAAACTACTGGGCGGGCAATATGTGATGTCAGTAGACGGTGGTTATACCGCCTATTTATTAGACCAAGAAATAGACGAAGGTACCTGTAAACATGCAGAGCAAAGTTGGAGTTCTAGTAAAACAAAATGCTACCGGACTAATGCGGCCCGGTGTGAGGCATTAGGTAGTGATGATTTAGGTAATAAACAATGCGGTTATACCAATCAACATGGTAAAGAAATCGGAGCAGAATCCGTTTGTAGAGCTACTTCTGGTGGATATGCTAATAATTATGATGTGGGGTGCAATAGTAGTATCGTTAGTAATGGCGGAGAATGTATTGCAGATGCGTTTGGCGGATGTCATCATGCTGAAATTAATCAGGGAGGAAAGTGTGTTGGTAATCATCAAGACGGGTGTAATTATATCACAGTTAATGCCGGCGGCATCTGCGAGGCCAGTGTAATGGCAGGGTGTTCTCATATGACGGTAAATAGTGGTGGAAAGTGTATTTCAAACGCATATTATGGTTGTTATGATGTGACGTATGTTGGAACGGGTTGTTGTGAAGGACAGAATTGTCCCTCCGACCACAAATGTCCGCAAAATTAGTTCTTATGCCCTTCATTAGACAGCGCGGCTTTGTTGCGCAGTTTGCGGTGATAGGTGATGGCAAAGCGGTGCACTTCGTCGCGTATTTCCATGAGTAAATTAAGCGCCGGATCTCCCAGCGGCAGTTTAATACTCTCTTCTTGGCCGGGTACATAAATTCCTTCGTGCGTTTCCGCTAGCGAAATCATGGGGATATATAGCCCGGCCTTATCACAAGCGTTTAGCGCGGCGGTAATTTGCGCTTTGCCGCCGTCTAACAAAAATAAATCCGGCTTTTGACTGGGGTCTTTCTTGATTTGGCGTAGCCGGCGGAATACGCTCTCTTGCATCATGGTAAAATCACTGCCGCCGCGCGCGGGCAATTTAGATTTAATTTTGAATCGTCTGTAATGTTCGTGATTTTTCTCTCCGTTGATATAGCACACCATACAACCCACCGCCTCACGCCCAAATAAATGGGAATTATCAAAAGCTTCGATATGTGCCGGTAAGCGCGTCAAGCCCACAATGTGGGCCAAGCGTTTGAGTTTATCGGAATTGGCAATGGCGTCGGTAATTTTTTCGTCCTTATATTCGGCCACAATCACGCGCTCGCGCATGTGATCCAGCGCGCGTAAAAAATTGCGAAATACGGCGGCTTGTTCGTATTGCAATTTATCAGAGCAAGCCTTCATTTGGGTGGTGATTTGTTGGGTAATTTCCGTAAAATCCCCTTCTAAAAACAAAGTCATACGTCGAACAATAGCTTGATAGTCCTCGTAGGAAATTTTTCCGGCACACGGAGCCGGGCATAAACCGGTATGATAATAAATGCACGATTTAAAACGTTTCGGATCTAAGGGTTTTTGGCGGGAGAAACTCCACTTGCACGGACGTAGCGGCGCGTATTTGCTTTTCCATAAAAAGCGCATTAAACTGCGCACGATACTAGACTTGGGATAAGGCCCAAAATATAAATCCTTTCCCGGTAGTTTCTTGCGTGCAATCGAAAGCCGCGGAAAGTCTTCTGAAAGAGACAATTTTAAGTAAGGATACTGTTTGCCGTCTTTACCCAAGGAGTTAAAAAAGGGCTGGTATTTTTTAATTAATTTTTCTTCCAGCACCAGCGCATCTCTTTCCGAAGCGGCGGTGACATAGTCTATTTTCCATATTAGCGGCAGAAGGCTGGGCAATTTCCACCCGCGCGAATAGAGGTTGCTGTCTTGAAAGTATTGTTTGACACGGTCCGACAAATTTTTCGCTTTTCCGACGTAAATCACCGCTCCCTCGCGGGAACGCATGATATACACACCGGGTTTCTTAGGCAATAATTCAATACGCGGATCCATGGCGCTATTGTAGCATTTCTGGGTAGCGCGTAGGAAAAAGAAAGTTGACCCTTGGCTTTCAAATAGAGTAAAATATATAGCAAGAGAGATTTCTCGTGAGGAAAAATAATTAATATGGCAAAATTGAAAACTGGTAGACATACCGGCGCTTTGAAAGCGCAAAGACAAGCTGAGAAGAGAACTTCTCAAAATAAAGGCCTGATGAAAAAAGTACGCGTGGCTACTAAAAAAGTGCTCGCCGCTGTAAAGGCCGAAGCCGCCACCGTGGCTGAAGATTTGAAAAAAGCAGCTTCTAGCATTGATAAAGCTGCCAAAAAGAAAACTATCCACTGGAAAACGGCTGCTCGCAAAAAATCCCGCTTGGCTAAAGCTGTAAATAAAGGGACAAAAGCCCCGGCCAAAAAAACGGTTGCGAAAAAACCGGCCGTCAAAAAAACGGCCAAAGCCAAATAACTATTTAGTTAGTGAAACACCCCGCTCTTTCGAGCGGGGTGTTTTTTGTATATTAGAATAGAATAAAAAACCTCCGGTTGGGCCGGAGGTTTTTTATTGCAATTTATTTCCTATATCTTACTGATATCTACTAAGCCTTGCGTGAGTAGTTGGCGTACGCGCCATAATAGCGCGAGGCGGTTGTTGCGCACGGCTTTATCTTCCACATTGACCATGACGTCAGCAAAGAATTTTTCCAGCGGTCTGGCAAATTTGCCAAACGCGCTCAGTGTCCATAAGCAATCCTGCTCGCTTTGGCAACCGGCTGACAGAGCGGCAATCCTGTTTTCGGTCATGGTAATCACGGAGAATAATTCTTTTTCCGCATCCATTTTGAGCAAATCTTCTTTGACTTGTCCGTCGGAAGGTTCGGCCTTTTTCAAGATATTGCATACACGTTTGGCAGAATTGGCCGCGGCCAAAAAAGCCTCGCTATTGCGTTCTTTTTGCAGTACGCCAAGCAGTAACTCAATGTTCGGTAACGGCATTTTGTACCACGGATTGACCGCTTCCAACAAACCGGCTTCGTGACCGCGTTGTTGCATGAGCAATGCCAGACGTTGAAATAAAAAGTCTTTCAAAGCAGCTTCTGCTTGTTTGGTTTCTTTACCTTTATAAAGAGAAAATGCTTTTTGGAGCAATTGTTCTAAGGAAAGATCCAATCCCTTTTCCAATAAAATGCGTACTGCGCCAAACGCTTGACGGCGCAAAGCATAGGGGTCCTCACTACCGGTGGGGATTTGACCGATGATAAAATTGCCGGCCAGCGTATCTATTTTGCCGGCTAAAGATACAAAGGCTCCGGTCAAAGTTTCGGGCAGTTCCGACGAGGCGGATAGCGGCCAATAGGCTTGTGCCATGGCGTGGCCTTCTTCGGCGTGGCCTTCCAGTTCAGCATAGCGCCCGCCCATATACCCCTGCAATTCCGGAAATTCATAAACCACGCTGCTGGCTAAATCTGCATAGACGTAGCCGGCCGCATAAGTTACGGAATCTTTAATGGAATCTTCATGCAAGCGGTCGCATAGCCACATGGCCAGTTCTCGCGTGCGTTCGGATTTGTCCAGCAAAGTGCCGCATCCTTCTAAGAAAGTGCGGTCTGCCAATTTGTTTTTGAAATAGTCCAAGCTCTCTTTTTTATCATTCTCATAAAAGAAAACCGCATCGGACAAACGAGCAGACATTACCTTTTTAAATCCATCGCGTACTTCAGGCTGATTGACGGAAATGCCATCGCGTACCGCAATAAAATACGGCTGAATATCATTGTGCCCGTCAACTACCGGAAACATCTTGAGCTGCGTTTTGAACACGGTAGTGATCAAAAGTTTGGGCAACGTTAAAAATTGCAAATCAAAATCACCGGCTACTGCTACCGGATGCTCGGTAAAATAGACAATTTCTTCCACCAATTCCGGGTCTAAGTCCGCATGATAGCCGCGGGCTTTAGCTTCTGCCATTACTCCGCGTACCAGTGCTTCGCGGCGATCTTCGGGTAAAGCAAAAATGGGCTGCGGTTGATTTCTAAGCAGTTCTACATAATAATCTTTATCTGCTTTTTCCACACGGATAGGTTTGCGCCCAAAGGCAGTCAGCGGATAGGTGTAGCGGTTAGACTTCACGCCTGCTACAGTGAACGGAACTACCTTTGTGCCGTATAAACCGATTAAACTGCGTATCGGACGGCCCCATTTCAGTCCGCTTTCTTCCCACACCATATTTTTTGCAAATTCCATACCGGTAATAATATGGGTAAAAATTTCCGGTAAGAGCTTGGCGGTTTGTTCTCCTTTGATTTTAACATCCGCAAAAATGAAGGGGCCTTTGTCGGTTTCTTTAATCACCAGTTTTTCCGGTTTAAGGCCATTTTTTTGGGCAAACCCGGCACTTTGCGGTGTAAAGTTACCGTTGGCATCTTTTAATAGTTTGGCCGGAGGTCCTTTGACTTCTTTTTGAATATCGGCAGACTTTTCGGCAATTCCTTCAATGATCAAGCACAGACGGCGGTAGGTACCAAATGCGCTGACCGATTGATAAGTAATGCGATGTTCGTCGAGTAAATTTTTGGCCAACGTTTCCATTTGTTGCATGGCCGGTTTAACAAAGCGGGACGGCAAATGTTCACATCCGATTTCTAAAAAAGCGTTCATTGGGCGGTCTCCTCTTTCTTTTCTTCTTTGGACTCTACACTTTCCACATATACTTTAGCGCAGGCTTTGGCTAAATTGCGGATTTTGGTAATGATATTGGTGCGGTCCGATACAGAAATGGCGCCGCGTGCTTCCAACATATTAAAGAAGTGAGATACACGCATGGCGCATTCATAGGCGGGCAAGTAAAGCCCTTTTTTGCACAAGGCATGACACTCGGCTTCATTTTCCTCAATATCACGGCGCAGACGTTCTACGCTGGACTCTTCAAAATAATAATGGGAAAACTGCCGTTCTTGTTCCCAATGTACATCGCGATAGGTAACATCGTCATTCCATCGCAAATCAAATACATTATCTACTTTCTGGCAATACATGGCAATACGTTCCAATCCGTAGGTAATTTCTACGGTAATGGGATTTAGACTATAACCGGCCATGTTTTGAAAGTATGTAAATTGCGTGATTTCCATGCCGTCTAACCAAATTTCCCAGCCGACGCCGGATGCACCCAAGGTGGGGGATTGCCAGTCATCTTCAATAAAGCGCACGTCGTGCTGTTTGGGGTCCAAACCAATAGCTTTTAAAGAATTGAGATAAATTTCCTGAATGTTGGCCGGGGCAGGTTTCATGATGACCTGATATTGATAGTATTTGCCCAAGCGATTGGGGTTTTCGCCGTAGCGGCCATCGGCAGGCCGGCGGCAAGGTTCCACGTAAGCGCGGTTCACCGGTGTCTTGGTCAGAGCGCCCAGTACAGTAGCGGGGTTAAAAGTACCCGCTCCTTTTTCCATATCATAAGGTTGCACTAAAATACAACCTTGTTTCTTCCAATAGTCATTTAAAGAAGAAATAATATCTTGAAAATTCATACCTTGTTTCATATAAGTATTATACAAAACCCAGTGGGTGGCTGTATTTGGTAAAATACAAATATGATTACAACGGCTATTTTTGATATGGACGGTACTTTGTTTAGCACAGAGCCCTTGTATTTCCAGTGCTATCAGGCGGCCGCACGGGAAATGGGGTTGGATTTTCCGTTTGAGTTGTTTGTGCGTTGTGTGGGAATAAGTCTAGAAGAAGCTTCTAAAATCATTAGAAATTACTACGGCAAAGAAGTAGATGTGCCGTATTTGTACGAAGCATGTGGCCGTAAGTTTGAACAATATATGGACAGTCATTTGATTGCTCCGAGGGCGGGGGTGGTAGAAATGTTGGAAGCCTTGCATAAACGCGGACTGAAAATAGGCATGGCTACTTCCAATGGCAGAGCGTGGGCGGAGCGCCTGCTTAGACAAGCAAATTTATTCCAGTATTTTAAATCCATTGTAACGGCGCAGGATGTTTCTAAACCTAAGCCGGACCCGGAAGTATATTTGCGTGCCGCTGCTCAGCTAAACAGTGGGGTGAGGGAATGTTTGGCTTTTGATGATTCGGTAGCCGGAGCTACGGCAGCTATTTCGGCTGGTATGCGAACCGTAGTGATTCCGGATTTGAAACAACCGGATTCATTTGTGCGCCAACATGCTTTTCGTATTTATGACGCTATGCCTCAAGCGTACGAGGAATTAGAAGAATTATTGTCTTAACCGGTTAATGTGCCGGTGCAGGTACCAGCTCTGTCTGCGTAGCCGCGTTCTCTTCTGTGGTCTCGAGATTTGTTGAGTGAAAAGCAAAAGTTTCTTCGGCTAGGCCGAACGGTTTGACGGTTTGCAACGGATAAGTTAAATACTGATTTAAAAAGCGGCGGCACACTTCTTGGCATTTGGCAAGAGACAGCAAATCTTCCGGTTCTGTAAATTCCAACTGATTAAAAGGCTCTTCATGTATGCGTTGCCAGAAAGTGGAAGTAATTTTCAAAACAGGATGATCCAGTCCAAAGCCGGCCGCTGTCATCAAGCGCAGTGTAAAAGCCGGTGCAAAAGCAGGGAGCGGATCGGCCGTTTCTAAAGATAACAAGGCTTGCAATAGTAAGTGGTATTTTTCCTCACTGGGCTGTCGTAAAGGCGTTAAGCGCATCATTAGTTCACAACAATGCAGAGCCAAGATTTGACGTTTAATGTTTTGCCGTATGGAAGGGAAAATATGCTGGATTTGCCCACCGGTAATAGTACCCAACGCATTCATACTGCGCTGATAAATGCGGTAATCGGCACAAGCAAAGGGTTCGCTAAAAGCTTTTAATTTTCCTTTGGCACGATTGACTCCCGGTATGCGCACATGCAAACGACCGTGCTGCAGCGTATAAAGCGCCACGACACGGTCCGCTTCCCGAAAATCTTGGCGGAAAAGTACAATACCGGTATCGGAAAATATCATATATATCAATGTAGCAAATTTGAAGACTTTTTGATAGAAAAAGAATATTTTTTTGGACAGAACTTTCTAGATTAAGCTATAATATATAAGTCCCTTTGGGGTGTAATACCCAACACAGGAAAATTTAACTTAATAATAGGAGATACGGGCCTGAGTTTTCTCCGCCCGTATAAATAGAAGCAACATGTTACCGACATATAGACCAAACAAAGCAAAAAGAGCTAAACACATTGGATTCCGTGCCCGCATGGCTACTGCCGGCGGCCGCAAAGTGCTCAGTTCCAGAAGAGCAAAAGGCCGTCACGAATTAATCCGGGCCTAATATGACTGCTCAGGGCTTGCCCAGAGACCGCCGCTTGCATTTGAAAAATGATTTTCAACAAATTATTCACGGCGGCGTTCGTGTGCAAGGCAAAGGCCTTGTTTTATGGTACAAGCCCGCTCCCTTTACCGGTGCAGACCGGCGGATGGGTTTAGTAGTATCCAAAAAGATAGGTAATGCGGTCGTACGTAACCGCATCAAACGGCTTCTTCGGGAAGCATTCAGATTAAACCGGGAAAATTTAGCAAGAGGAGTGGACTATATCTTTAGTCCCCGTTGTGGCGAACAATTAGTTTCCCTGCCGCAGGTACAACAAGCATTACAAGAAGTGTGTTACCGCGGTGGATTGTGGCAACCTAAATAGTTCTCCGCTGCCGCTATAAGCCAGAAATGCATAAGATTTCATTGTCGTTTCGAAAGTCTGTTTTGTATATGCTGCGTTTTGCAATAGCGCTGATTCGTCCTTTATTGGGTCCGCGCGGGGTGTGTCGTTTTACCCCTACTTGCAGCCAATATGCTTATGAGGCAATTGCCAAACATGGCGTGTGTAAAGGCACGTGGCTTGCTGTACGGCGTGTAAGTAAATGCCATCCGTTGCATGCGGGTGGATATGACCCAGTTCCTTAATTTCCGGACTGAAACTTCTCTGATTAGAGGCCTGCCGTTTTAGAACGGCCGTCTAAGCAGAGGTTTTTATGGACAGAAAGTTCCTAATGGCAGCCTTATGTTTTATGCTGCTGTTGACGGGGTATAATCAGTTTGTTTTGTTGCCCCGCGCTCAAAAACAGAAACAAGCCGCCGAGCAGCAATTGGCGGAAACCAAGAAAGAAATGGCCGCTTCGTTACCGGTGTCTAAGGTACAAGAAACGGCCCGCCCGGAAGAATTCATTTCCTTCCAGGCTCCCACCGCTCAAATTACCTTCTCTTCCAAAGGAGCGGGTATTAAGCACTTCTTATATCAAGATACTTTAGGAGAGGTAGATTTAACTCCCTATGCCGGGGAAGGATATTTTGCCACTCTGCCACAGTTGGATTTCCAGGAAGTAGAAAGAACCCAGCAATCTATTACATTTGTTGCTTCTGTGGTACCCGGGGTGGAACTGAGAAAGACTTATCAGTTTCTGGAAAATTCCCTTAGCCAACTAACATTGGTATTAGAAAATCAAACCAGTAAAGAAGTGACTTTGCCGGACTTTGCGGTAAATTTTGGTCCGGGCTTAGCTACGGTAAAAAGTGAATTAAACGATAATGAACGGGAATCAAAGGCGGTTTATTTGATTCAAGAATCGGGCAAGCGTAATCCTACTTTAGTGAAATTTACACAAAAAGATAAATCTCCGGTTTCTGGCAAAGACTGGATATGGGCCGGTTTAGAAAACCGTTATTTTTTAAGTGTTCTTATTCCTCAAAATTGGACGGCCGGCTCTTTGGAAACGCATAAAGAACCGGTTACCACACGAAAAAGAATGTGGGGACTCTTTGGAGAATCGGTGGTGGAAGGCCCTCAATTGTCTATTCAAGTGCCCTCTATCACATTGGCCGCCCATACTACGCAGGATTTGAAATCCGATTTCTATTTTGGGCCGAAGGATTATCAGTTATTCGAAACGTTGCCGTATCACTTGAGCCGCAGTATTGAGTTTGGCTTTTTTGGGGCCCTGGGGCGTCTGGCACGCAATGTGTTGGAACTATTCTATAGTTGGACGGGCAATTATGGGGTAGCCATTATCATGCTGACGGTGTTGTTGCAGTTGATTCTGTTCAAATTTACCCAAATGTCGCTCAAATCCAGTGCACAAATGAAAAAAGTGCAACCGGAAATGAAACGTTTGCAGGAAAAGTATAAAGGTAATCCGGAGATGTTGAACCGTGAAATGTTGGCTCTGTATCAAAAACATAAAATTAATCCGTTGGCCGGTTGTTTGCCGCTTTTGATTCAGTTGCCTATTTTCTTAGCATTATTTAATGCGTTGCGGACCTCCTGGTCCTTGCATGGTGCCAAATTTATTTGGTGGATTACCGATTTGTCATCCAAGGATCCGTATTATATCTTGCCGGTTTTGATGGGTGGAGTCATGTTCTTTCAACAACGTTCCACCATGCCTGGAGGAATGGATCCGGCACAGGCGGCCATGTTTAAGTATATGCCGCTTATTTTTACACTGCTGTTTATGAATTTCCCGTCCGGGCTGGTTTTGTATTGGTTAACCAACAGCCTGATTACCTTTGGTATTCAAACCTGGGTAAATAAAAAAATTGCTAACGCAAATTAAGGAGAAGAGATTTTATGCCTCACAAAATTAGAGTAGAAGCCAAAGAAGTATCCTTAGCTATTGAAAAAGGACTAAAAGATTTGGGTTTACGCCGTGATCAAGTGGAAATCAAGGTGCTGGAAAATCCGCGTAAGGGTTTTTTGGGTATCGGCTCGAAACCGGCTGTTGTGGAATTGCAAAAAAAACGATGGGCATCCGGTAATTTGGACGCGCAAATTTATATGGACGTGCCAAAGAAAAAACGTTCGTCTGGTAAAAAAGGAAATAACCGCAGGGGCCGTCGCCATGAAGGAGTGGCGGAATTTAAGCATGGGGGTCGACGTTCTTATAGCGCCCGGCATACTACCGAAAAAGCTCCGCGTGAAAATGAAGCTCAATTGTTGCCCTCTTTAGAGATCCAACAAGCGGTCATTCCGGACTTCTTAAAAGAGCCCTTGCAACAAGCCAAAAACTATTTAGAAGATGTACTGACACACATGGGAGTAAAAGTAGAAAACTTAAACGCCTGGTGGGATGAAAAACAAAATCGTATCTTACTGACTTTTGATTGTGATCATCCGGCAATCGTAATTGGCAAAGACGGGAAAACTTTGGAGGCCTTGCAGTATTTAGCTACGTTAAGTATTAGCCGCCATTTTGATAAACCTATTTCCGTGATTGCCGATACGCAGAATTATTGGCGCAAAGCAGAAGATAAAATCAATGCCGAACTGCAAACGGGAATTGAAAAAATTAAAAATGGATACAGCGTGTACCGCTTCCGCCCTATGAGCGCGCAACTGCGTCGTTATATTCACCGGGCAGCGGAAAATAATGAATTTGCTATCACTGTGTCTGAAGGGGAAGGACAATGGCGTAAAGTAACGTTGCGTCCTCGCCCGGCCGATAAACCGGTTCAAAAAACGGCTACACCCGCTACCGCGGAAGCAGTTGCCCCGGCTCAACCCGCACCGGCTACGACCCAGGCAGATCTGCCCTCCCAAACGGTTGCAGATAATGCACCCGCTGCCGTGGAAGAAATTCATGTAACAACGAGTTCTGTTACTGAAACGGTGACGGAAGGAGAAAAGCAGATGGTACAAACACAAGTGGAAGAAGTAACGGCTGTCACCGTATCGCAAGAACCTGTAACAGCAGTCGTTACCACAGAAGAAAAGTAACTGCTTGATAGAACTTTTTATTTACAAAACCCCGCTCGTAATGAGCGGGGTTTTTAATGGGTACAGCTGAAAATTACGATTTGCGTTTGCGCTCTGTATTTTGTAACAAGCTACCCCAGTGATATTCTTCACTGAGGAGCAAATTCCCGTTTTCTGCATATACTTTACGCGGTCCCTCTAACAGGCCTTCTGCATAAAATTCTTCCAGATATTTTTGCCCGTTTGGGAAAAAGCAAAAACGGTTCCCTTCTAAACGACCATTGTTGTAATTCTCTTGGTACCATAATTGTCCCTGTGGAAAATA
The DNA here is from genome assembly GCA_017528825.1 of Elusimicrobiaceae bacterium. Classification (NCBI taxonomy): domain Bacteria; kingdom Pseudomonadati; phylum Elusimicrobiota; class Elusimicrobia; order Elusimicrobiales; family Elusimicrobiaceae; species Elusimicrobiaceae bacterium. The sequence goes on from JAFXOI010000003.1 coordinate 91,148, forward strand.
AATCAAGCGTTGGCCCTGGAGTCTTCCGTTGAGAAAAGATTCTTGTATGTGAATGGTCCCATCTTGGAAAAACAGCGTGCGTTCTCCCTGTAGTTGGCCTTGTTGATAAGAAGCTGATATATACGCCTGCCCATTAGGGGAAGAGGCAACCCATTTTCCGTTGAGCTGGCCATGTGTATAGTTGGCAGAGATCGTGTTTTTGCCATGCATGTGGTAACTGTAATACATGGCTGGACCGTGCAATTGCCCTTTCACATACGTTTCATTAGAGATTAAATCTCCTTTCTCATTGTAACGTAACAGCGACCCTTCAATTTGATTATTTAGGTACGTTGTTTCTAAACGCAGCGTACCGTTTTCATCAAATTCTTTGACAGGGCCGTTAGGAATTTCTCCTAATTGTTCCAGTACGGATCCTTGGGGGGATAGAGTCTGCTCGGCGATTTCTTTGCCGTTCAGGTAGAAGGATAGGGTTCCTTTAGTGGTTTTCAAAGTAGTTCCCTTATAAGCATTGGCCGAGGCTGAAATAACTGAAATGGGAGTACCGTGCAGTGTATGATCGGACAGGTCAATAAGCACCCCATTTTTGTATTGTTCGGAGAAGGTGACTTCTCCGCTGTTTAGATCAATAATCTCCAAACTTCCGTCCAACTTTCCGTCCTTATAGTGTTTTGTAGTCTTGGTAGAGACCTTGAATTCATCTATTTCTCCGTCGGGCACTTCTCCAACAGAGTTGATGATATTTTGATCTTTATCCAAAAATTCTTTTGCTACCGGTTGGGCCCAGTAATAAAAGCGTCCTTCCGGTGTAACAATACAAATGAGTTTATCGTGCATAGACGTCTCCTTGCTTTATTGTACTATACTTTTTCTTTACTGTACACGGAAAAAACGCTTGACAGAGAGCTTTTTGGTTGGTAATCTGTAAGTATATATGTTGTTTACAAGGGGGCTGTATGAGCGAAGTAGTATTGACTGATGCAAATTTTGAGCAAGAAGTATTAAAAGACGAAGGGGTCGTTTTGGTGGATTTTTGGGCACCGTGGTGCGGTCCGTGTAAAATGTTGGGGCCGGTCGTGGAAGAATTGGCCAAAGAGTATGAAGGAAAAGTAAAAGTTTGTAAGTTAAATACTGACGATGGAGCTACCACCAGTTCCAGATACCGCATTACCTCTATCCCTACGTTAATTTTCTTCAAAAAAGGCGAAGTGGTAGCGCAATTATCCGGTTTACAAGCTAAGGCAGCATTGCAAGAAAAACTGAACTCTTTGTTATAAGACGGAAGATTTTATAAAACGCACCTTCCTTATGGGTCGCAGGAACACAAGCCACTCAAGACGCGCGGTTTTGGTTTAACAGAAGACCAGCAGGAAGCGTTACAGAAATATCGGCAAGAAACAAAGCAGTAAAGGTAGTATTAGTTGTTTACACGACGTGTGAGTCTTAAAAGCAAATCGGATGAGGTCGTGCAGGTCCTAAAAGAGCAAATTGCACGGACTAGATAATCATTGTAAACTGTTTTATGTCCTCGGAAAGCTCTCATACATTCTTTCTGATTGATGCACATGGTTTTTTACATCGTAATTACCATGCGTTGCCTAAATTGTCTACGTCCACCGGCCAAGAGGTGGGGGCGTTGTATGGTTTTGCGCGGTGGCTGGCTAAATTACTACAGGAAAAAAAACCGGCTTACGTAGCCGTTTGCTTTGATTCAAAAGGCGGTTGTGCTCGTAGAAAAATGTTACTCCCTACCTATAAAGCAAATCGTAAAAAACCGGAAGATGCACTGCTCAGCCAACTAAGTCTAGCTCGTGACATGGTGCGTGATATGGGGCTTGCGGTGGTGGCACAAGAAGGAATTGAGGCCGATGATTTAATGGCTTTCTTGGCTTTACAAGCCCAACAACAACATATTCCGAGTGTATTGGTTACTTCCGATAAAGATGTTTATCAATTTTTAAGTCCGCTGATTTCGGTTTGGCCTTCCGGCGGGAAAGAAGGAATTAAAGGACCGGAAGCGGCCGAAGAAAGATTTGGCGTGGCACAAACATTTTTGCCCGATTATTTTTCCATTGTAGGAGATAGCGCCGATAATGTGCCCGGTGTGGCAGGGGTAGGGCCTAAGACCACCGTGGAGTTAATTCGAACATTTGGCCATCTGGAAGATATTTTAAGAGCCGCTCAAAACGATGACCCTCGTATCAAACCGGCTTTGGCCAAAAAACTGCGCGAACAAGAAGGCAATGCCTTGTTGTCTAAACAATTAGTGGTGTTGGATCCTTCGTTACAAATGCCCTTTAACTTGGCTGACTACCAAGTACAACCGCCCGATCCGGCCCGCCTGGAAGCCATGTGTGCGCGCTATGAATTCAAAAATTTATTGCCGGCTTTTAAGTCTTCCGATGTTGCGGTTTCACAAATGCCGACAGACTTGTTTGCGGAGAAACATCCTTCTTCTCTTTCGCTTAAAGAAATCTTGGAATTGGCGCAGACTTCGACCAAAATAGGTTTGTATGTAGAAGATGAACATCTCTTGCTCTCTATTTCTGCTAGTCAATATACGGTACTTCCGGTGGCTGAGATACAACCGTGGGAACTAAATGACTTGCAACGCTTAGTATTTAATGATGCTATCTTAAAAGTAGGATATGACTTAAAGTTTACGCTGCGGGAATTGCAACTTTCATTAGAGGGACGAAGGATTCATTGTTTTGATGAGCGTTTGGCGCGTTATATGTTGGACCCGTCGGGAGATTTAAGCCCGGCCGGTACTATTGCCCATTATTTTTCAGCTTTAGTCAATCAAGAAGATCCCACGGTACGTTTGGCTGGATATAATGCCTATTTATTTGCTTTACACGAAAAATTGGAAGCAGAACTAAAAGCAAAGCAAATGTGGGATCTATACCAAACCTTAGAGCTGCCTCTGATGACGGTGCTGGCCGAGATGGAACATACCGGTATGAAGGTAGATTGCTCTTGGCTGGAAAGTTTCAAAATTCTGTTAGAACAGGAAATGGGGCAGTTACAAGACAGTATTAACAAAACAGCCGGCACTCCCATTAACATTCACTCCACGCGCCAATTAGGACAGCTTTTGTTTGAACAGTTAGCTCTTCCTCCCGTAAAGAAAACAAAAACAGGATATTCTACCGATGAAGAAGTGTTACAGCAAATCGCTTCTCTACATCCGGTAGTGCAACAGATTTTAGAATATCGGACCGATGCAAAATTGAAAGGGACGTACGTGGATAATTTATTATTGATGGCCGATGAGCAAGAGCGGGTGCATTCCTATTTAGACCAAACAGGTACGGTGACGGGACGGCTTTCCAGTTCTGCCCCTAATTTGCAGAACATTCCGGTACGAACGGAAAAAGGACGGCAATTGCGCCGGGCTTTTTGTGCCAGCCCAGGGAATGTACTGCTTAGTATTGACTACTCTCAGATTGATTTGCGTGTACTGGCCCATGAAAGTAAAGATCCTGTTTTAGTGCAGGCGTTCTTAGATGGGGGGGATATCCATACACAAACGGCTGCCCAAATTTTTAATGTGATGCCGCTGATGGTAACAGATCAAATGCGCTCTAGCGCGAAAGCGGTTAATTTTGGTATCATTTATGGGCAGGGACCTTTAGGTCTCTCTCAAGCCTTGCATATCCCCATGCGGCAAGCCAAAGAATATATCGATCAATATTTCCACCATTTTCAAGGAGTGCGTCGTTGGATAGATGAAAATGTGGCATTAGCAAGGCAAAATGGTTTTGTTAAAACGATGTTTGGCCATATTCGATATTTACCGGAGTTTAATATGGGCGTGGCAAGTATGGCTTCTTTTGCACAACGCGCCGCCATTAACACCATCGTACAAGGCGGATCGGCCGATATCATTAAAAAGGCCATGGTAAATATTTTTGAAGTATTGCGTAATACCCCGGTCAAAATGATTATGCAGGTGCACGATGAGTTAATTTTTGAAGTGCCGGAAAAAGAATTAGACGCATACGTTTCCGTTTTGAAAACACATATGCAGCAAGCAGTAACGCTGCGTGTACCATTGGTAGTGAGTGCGAAGGCAGGAGCCAATTGGTACGAACTTAAAAAGATATCATAACTTCATGCAAGTAAAACCAATCCCTTATTTAACGATAGGACTAACCGGCGGTATTGCCGGCGGCAAAAGTACTGCGTTGCAAGTATGGAAGAAAGCGGGCGCTTTCGTGCTGAGTTGTGATGAACTTGTACGGGAAATATCAGCCCGTCCCATTGTGCGACGTCAGTTGCAGACTTGGTGGGGCCGGTTAGACAAAACAGCTTTGGCAAAAATGATTTTTCAGCAACCTACCCAACGGGAAAAATTAGAACGTTTGATACATCCTTTGGTCAAAAAAGAAATGACTGCCCGTTTGAAAAAAGCATCTGCGCCGGTGCGAGTGGTAGAAGTTCCCTTATTGTTTGAAGCCGGATGGGAAAATCTTTTTGATATGACGGTAGCCGTGATCATGCCGGAAAAATTACGTACCAAGTGTGCCTGTCAACGCGGGTTAAGCAAAAGCGATTTTGTAAAGAGAAATAAAGCCCAGTGGCCGCAGTTGAAAAAAGCGGCACAGGCGGATGTTTGTATTATCAATGACGGCTCTGTAAAAGAGTTGGAACAGAAAGTATGTGCCTTAAATAATGCCTTAAAAAAATTTATTTTATAGTAAGGAGTCAGCATGTCAGAAAATACGCAGGAAAAGGCGGCCAAAACCGCTGCCACTAAGGTAGAAACTAAATCTGAAGGGAAAGAGGAAACAAAAGCGGCCTCTTCGCAAGAAAAGGGGCGCACAGGATACCGTCCGCAACGTCGTGTGATGCAAAAAACGGGCAATTCTTCTGCTCCCTATGCACCGCAACCGGCTACGCGCCAACCTAACGGTGCTAAACCCATGGACGCGCGCGAACTCAATAAGTTGAGTATTGCTGAACTGACTAAACTGGCCGTCAATTACAATATCGAAGATATTTCAGGATTGCGCAAAGCCGCTTTGATTGGAAAAATTGTCGCCATTCAGGCCAAACAAAATGGCTCCGTATACGGCGGGGGGGTATTGGAAATCTTGCCGGACGGGTTTGGGTTTTTGCGCTCGGTTGAAAATAATTATTTAGCGGGCCCGGAAGATATTTATGTATCTCCTTCTCAAATTAAACGTTTTGGTTTGCGCAAAGGGGACACCATTGAAGGACTAATTCGCCCACCCAAAGAAGGGGAACGGTTTTTTGCTATGTTGCAAGTGCAAAAAGTAAATGGTTTAGAATCGGCCAATGTATATAATCGTCCGTTGTTTGAAAATTTGACTCCTTTACATCCTAACGAACGTTTTACTTTGGAAATTGACAAAAATTCACTGACTCAGCGTGTAATTGATTTGATGTCGCCTATCGGAAAGGGACAGCGTGCCTTAATTGTGGCGGCGCCAAAGACCGGTAAAACGATGGTTATGCAAGCAATCGCCCATTCGTTAGAAGCCAATCACAAAGATGTTGTGTTGATGGTACTGCTCATAGATGAGCGACCTGAAGAAGTAACCGACATGGCGCGTAGCGTTAAGGGAGAAGTAGTGGCTTCTACCTTTGATGAACCGGCCGAACGCCATGTGCAAGTGGCCGAAATGGTGATTGAAAAAGCCAAACGCTTGGCGGAAATGGGGAAAGATGTAGTGATTTTATTGGATTCTATCACTCGTTTGGCCCGTGCATATAATACGGTAGCACCTTCTTCCGGGCGTGTGTTAACCGGTGGTTTAGAGGCAACTTCTTTACACAAACCCAAACGTTTCTTAGGAGCGGCCCGCAAATTGGAAGAGGGAGGTTCCTTGACCATTATTGCCAGTGCGCTGGTAGAAACGGGAAGCCGAATGGACGAAGTAATTTTCGAAGAATTTAAGGGAACCGGTAACAGCGAATTGTGCTTGGACCGCAAGTTATCCGAGCGGCGTATTTTCCCAGCGGTAGATATTAACCGCAGTTCTACACGTAAAGAAAATTTATTGCTTACGGAAGATGAACTCAATAAGATGTGGATTATCCGTAAGGTATTAGCTCCGTTAAGCAGTGTGGATGCCATGACCTTGCTACTGGATAAGTTATCTTCCACGAAATCTAATAAAGACTTTCTAAAGCAGATGGAAGGGAATGCTTTTTAAGTGCTAAATAGATTCATAAACTCCGGTCTAATCAGGCCGGAGTTTTTTGTAGAAGAAATTTGTAGAAAGTGCCCCCGGCGGGAGTCGAACTCGCAACTTTCTCCTTAGGACGGAGCTACTCTATCCAATTGAGTTACGGGGGCGTATCTTTATTTTACCAAGTTTATACGTTGGCTCCAAACAGTAATTAAAAATTGGAGCATCTTTGCAACATTATAATCCGCTGATTGACACTACCGTGGCCGCGTTATTTCAGGTCGCGTCGGAATGGAAATTAATTGCGCAAATGCCGTTTGGTCGGCCCACTGCTCCCGCCGATGAAAAAAGCTATGCTCCGTTATCTTCGCGCTTGCGTATAGAATCATAAAAGTTATGCCTATCAACAAGCACCCCGCCTATTTTGTAGGCGGGGTGCAATGCTTAAATCCAATCGGTTTTACGACTTATCTGGCTACTTTTTTCTGCGGCACGGTCGGACGAGTCGCACCGGCATTTTTCAGGTTCTGGCACATGACTTGCAGATCTTCTATGTGCATCATGTCTTTCTCTTTAGTGTCTTCTGACAGATAATGCAAATGTGCCATATTGTACAAGGCAGCCGCATTGCGCATAATAGTTTCACGTACGAGCTTGTCGTCTTGTATTTTCTCCAATTGTTGCGAACTCGCGCTCAAGAATGAATTGAAATCGGTATCAATGCGCGCGGCCATTAGCATGCTTTTCATATTGCTGGATTTGGCGGCGTGTGCAACATCTAAGCCGGTGAATAACACTAATGCGAAGGCCATCGGCTTGGCGGCTCCTTTATAAGCTATTTCATGCAAGAGCTGGTGGAGCGGCTTTAAGCCCGGGCGAACGGCTTTTGGGGTGACAAGAGTCTGCTCAAAAGTATAGACAGCCGTAGACTCTATTTCTTTTTCAATGCCCTTATGACGGAACACTTCCATTAAATAATGCAATTCCGTGTCAAAAAATTTCTTTTCTTCGGCAGATAAACTCTTATACCACGGTTCCGTTTTGATTTGCTTGAGCAATGCCTCGCGTGCTTCGGGGTTGGTGCTTCTTTCGAGCAAAGGACGATAGGCCTGCATATCAAATTCTTTGCTACCCGTTTTTAACATTATATTAGCCGGTCTGACATTGAACTGATGTTGCATTTTGGCCAGTTTTGCATTCAACTCGGCAATTTCTTTTTCATACGCTTCTTTTAACTCTTTACTGGCCACTTGTGTATTTTTCAGTTCTGTTTTTACAGTTTGGGTGCGTTGTTTGCTAACATGATGTCCACCTTTCAAGGTTTTATTTTGGGTTCTCAACGCTTTATTTTGAGCTTTTAAGGATTCATTCTCTTCTAAAGATTTTGCCAGTTTTTGCTCTGCTCTTTTGGTTCTTTCATTCATAGCAGTAGCATAGAGAGTAAAGAACATGGCTCCCACACTGGTCACTCCTGCCACGGTCAATAGGCCATAATGGTCGTTCAAAAAGGAAGCATCTTGGCGGGCTTGCCGTTGTACATCAACCAAAGAGACAAAAGAGTCAGCTTGGGCGAAAGCCATCGGTTGACTGAGTAAACCGACGGTTACGATAAGAGCTACGACTTTAATTAGTTTACGCATATACACCTCTTGGATTTAAGATACTTATATTGTAGAAAGCTGTTAGATTTGTCACAAGAGTCTTTAGACCCAGCAAGCATTAGGTCTTTTGGCCCTCACGTTCAAACATAAAAAAACCCCGCTTTGAAAGCGGGGTAAGTGATTTTATATTTAGTTTAACGCGCTGGCTTTTGTTTTACCTGTAAACTGGCGCGAATTCGTTGACGGGTAAGCTCTTCTTGAATAAGGGGAAGTGTTTCTTCGGAGGCATCGTCCAAAGTTTGTAAGACACTGGCCGCCATGATGGCTGCTTGCAATGCTTTCGGATTTTCTTGCATTTGCTGTAGTTGTTCCGGCGTGGCATTTATCAAGAAATTAACGTCGTTCAAAATACGGTTGGCTTGTTCTGCGTCGTGCTGTTGTGCGCGGGCGTTTTGTGTAGGTATCATAATAAACACTAGTAAAGCAATAGGTAATGCGGCCTTGGAACTTTTTTGAACCATTGCTTCTCCGATTCCGCGCAGGAAACGTTGTGTAGTAGGGATATTGTGATCCAACAAAATCATCCGCCCTAACGTTTTATAGGTTTCCGCTCCTAAAGGTTGATGTGCACGTACGGCGCGGAGTAGCTCGTCCAAATTAGCGCGAAAGCGAGCTTGGTCCGCCGGGGACATACGTGTAAATACTCTGTCGCTAAAAATAGCGTCTTTGTAGATGGCCTGCTCTTTAGGAGAAGTTTCTAATAATAAATCTGCGCATTTTTCTATAAATTTTGATTCTCTTTCGCTCAGGGATACGCTCCCGGCAAGATATTGTTGCGCGGCGGTGTTTCGTTTGGCTAATAATGTGTTTGCTTCTCCCAAGGCATTTTCTTTTCTTTCAATGAGGTACTCATAATATTCACGCTGGCTTTTGAAAGACTTAATTGTTTTTTCGGCAGAAGTAAGAGACTTCTGGGCTTGTTCGGCGGCGGCTTGTGCCTCAACGGCCTTGGCTTCGGCTTCGGCGATTCGCACTTCGGCGCTAGTGGCGTTCCCTCCCTGAGCCATTACTGTTTGGAAAGCATTAATTATGGCATTTTGATTTTTCAAAATGATTTTATATCGCGCGATGCGTTGTACAGAAACCAGTAAAGCAACAGAGGTAGCAACTCCGCCTATAATCAGTCCTTTTTCTCTCAAAGAGAGAGAGCTTTTTGCAGCCTGTTCTTGTAAGGCTTCTAAAGAAACAGCAGGGCCTTGAATCTGCGCGTATAAACTAGTTTGGCCTAGCAAGGCGACGACGAGTGTAATGGCAATGGTTTTGGTAGCAAAATGCATGAGTTCCTCCTGTGTGCTGAGTATATTATAAGAAGGTTGTGGTAAGAATAGCAAGAGTCTTTGGCTCTAGATGGGGGTGGGTCTTTAGTCCTAGGTATGCAACGAGAAATGAGGAGAATAAAAAGAGTATCTAAGGACAAAAAAATAAAGAGGCATTCTTGCGAATGTCTCTTTATATGGTTTCCGGACTAGGACTCTCCTTCCGGTCATTTTCCTGACAGAAAATGCCTGCAGTCCGGCCTCGCGGTTTTTGTCTTTCGCGACCCGGTACAACGGTCGCTCAAACAAAAACATCGCTCCGGCTTTCTCGTCCTAACACGCACCCAGCAGAGGGTGCATTTTCCGAAAACCCTAAAAAAATAAAGAGGCATTCTTGCGAATGTCTCTTTATATGGTTTCCGGACTAGGACTCGAACCTAGAATGACTGGACCAAAACCAGTAGTGATACCATTTCACCATCCGGAATTAAAACTCTTACTCTTGTGCCTCTTGCTGTGGGGCTGATTGTAAATTCTCGGAGGCCGGATGTTTGGCCAACTCATCAGCATAGGCTTTTAATACATTTTCTTCTAGATACTGCCGAAACTCTTGATGGATCGGATGCACCATATCTTTGTGAGTTCCATCGGGTAATTTACGAGACGGCATACACAAAAATACGCCTTTTGCACCGGATACTACTTTCATGTTGCGCACGACAAAACAGTCATCAAATGTTACACTAGCGAAAGCTTTCAATCTTTCTTCACCCATCAAGTGTATCCGAATTTCAGTTATTTTCATCCTTAGTCCCTCCGAAATGTACCACAAATACTTTTCGTCCCTTTTTGTATATTTTCCCTGCTAAATCATCAGCACATTTCCGGTCCGGTGCTAAAGCAAAAACGGTAGAGCCGGATCCTGACATCAATGGGCATGCGCCCAGGGCCGAAAAGTCTTCTTTTACATCTCGTACGGACTGCACATACGGCAGCACTGCACTTTCTAAACGATTGAACAAATGGGGTTGCCATTGTTCGACCGGCCTTGCTTGCCGCAAGTACTCTATTATTGTATCTAACTTAGAAAGGTTTGTCAACACCTCTTCTTGCGAAGGGAGTGTTAATCGACGGAAAACAGAGGAGGTAGGTACTGCTGTATCAGGATACACCAGCACGGCCCAAGGTAATGGGTGGCTGTGCGAAACGGGAGTTAATTTTTCTCCGATACCCTCTCCTTTTAGAAATGTATCTGCGTATAAAAACAGCGGTACATCAGCGCCTAGTTGGGCGGCCGGTAAAATGAGTTCTTGAGGGTCTTGGTCAAATAAGCGGCACAGTCCTAGCAAGACCGTTCCCGCATCGGAAGAGCCTCCGCCCAGTCCGGCTCCCATGGGACTGTTTTTTTCTAAAGAGATATTAATTTGTAAAGGAAGATGAAAGTGTTGGGTAAATAATTGGGCCGCACGCACGGCTAAATTATTGGGCTGATTTTCCAGTACCGGTGCCAGCGGGCCCGTTAAAGCAAGCGTAAAAGAAGAGGTCTCCGCTTCCCGCACGGATAAACGAACAGTATCGGCCAGCGATACTTTGGCAAATAAAGTGGCCAGCTCGTGGTATCCGTCCGGACGTTTGCCGGTGACTTCTAAAAACAAATTAATTTTGGCCGGAGCCTGTAAAGTGATTTCTTGGCACATACGCTACCTAATACATACCGGATTATTGTAGCATATTAGAAGGAAAACAAAAAATACACTTGATTTTTTTTACTTGTTTTAGTAAATTTCTAATATAAGGACTTATTTAACCCAAGGAGCCTATATGAAAAAACAAATTGCATTTTTAGCGATTTTGTTATTCTGTGCCGCAGTTGTGCAGGCAGAAGAACAAATTAGTAGTATTTCGTTCAATCCGTCCCGTTTGGGGTTGTTTGAACAGTTGCGCCTTACGGAGGGGATAACTTCTCGCGGAAACGTAAACGTAAGCGATGTGTTTACGGTGCGCCAAAGTTCCACGCTTACAACGACAGATGGGCTAAGTGTTACTCAGGATATTGATGCCCGAACAGGTCGTGTGAATATCCCTGCTACGGATTTACAGATTAATAGTGGGGGTAGTCCTTCGTTAGAGGTAACAGGCGGCTATGCTTTGTTCTTAAACGATTCTAAAATCGGTAGTTTGCCAACCCATACTTGGATTCGATCCCCTAAGATTAATTTGGGTACACTGACGATTACAGGTGGACCAAGCATACTGTTTAACGCTGAAGATAGTGCCAACGGGTTGGTGTTGGGGGGCAATGATATTCCGTTAGCTCCATCCGATTGTACGGGTAGCTTGGCTTGGGTAAGCCGGAAGGAAGCAGGCGGTTCTACATATCAAGTACTGGCGGCTCAGGGATGTCCGGAATCAACAACTGAATGTCCGAACAAGGGAACATTTTATATCGGGCAACGCTGTTATGGGCAGGATTATTTTACGATAACGTCAGGAAGTCTCGCAGGTCAAAAGTACTATTTTGATTCTGAAGGAACAATTGCGACCTACGGTGGTAGCGCAAGCTGTATGTTTGACAACGAGAGTTGTTCCTACAGATCACTCCGTTGTAGCACCACGAACCAGCATTGGGTTCAAATTCAGGGACCGTCGTCAGAAAAAGTTCCATGTGGTTCACTCGGAGAAGACATTCGTCTTGCTGCTTACTGTACTTATGAACAGGCACAAAATGGAACGACTGTGAAGGTAGAATATGGAGACTGCATACAAGGAAAAAAGCGTTACACAATATGGCAATGTCAGACGTTAAATCCATGGAGCATAAGACATTTTTGTGTGGCAGACGGTGTCTGTAGTGATGAAATACCATATTCAGGGCCTACGTATTGCAACTAACTTTTTATATCAGAATGTTGTTGAAAAGTAGGCAGAGTAGGTCGGGTGTGAACCCGACCTACTTGCTAGTATCGCTCCGCCCCTCTTCTTGCGTTATTTCTCATTGTCTTTTCTCCACGTCATCCAGAGGGGTAGTAACCTAGGATCTCCTCTTTATTTCCGTCTTGTTCTTTTTTTCTTAAAAAACTACAATATATACAATCAAAAATCTGTACAGTGTAGAAAATTCTCGCAGGGGGAAAATATGTTGCCTTTAGTGAATGCTGCATCTGAAACATGGTATTTTAAAACACTGCGCTTTTTATTATCTGCTTGTTTTTTGATGGTCCCTTTATTGTTTTTTACGGATTTAACTACCAATCCTTTTACCATTCAAAGTGTGTTATTATATGTTTTGCTGGCCGCCATGTACGGAATCTCTGCGGTACGTTTTTTGCGGGAAGGCGTGCTACATTTTACCCATACTTTTTTTGATTTAGCTTTTTTGCTCTACGTGTTGGCGTGCATTGTCAGCTGGCTTTCTGCCGTGTCAGCTGCGCCGCAATATATGCGCCAGACATTATTTTTTAATTTGTTAAATTTTGGTACTTTGCTTTTGGTGGTGGCTTTGGGTGCGTACATGCTGAGTAAAAATATTATATTCAGCGGAGTGATTGAAAGCAAAACTAACTACATCATGTTGTTTATTGTGTGGGGCGCGATGTGGTTATTACTGCCGTGGTTGAAGTCTACTCCTGCCGGAAGTGGTTTGTGGTCGCACATGTTTGATGTGTATGGGCTTGTGTTATGGGCGACTGGCATTTGGTTGGGTAGTCGTATTTTGCGCAAACTCACTCAAGAAAATGTACTGGTGCTGAGTTTTATTGCTTGTGCTCTTGCGTGCATGTACGGTGTTTTTCAAGGATTTGGACTCGATATTTTATGGCCGTTTGATATGCAACAGTTTGCCAGCAAAGCATTTTCCACGTTCGGAAATCCTAACTTTTTATCTTCTTTTGTGGTGATGTTACTGCCGGCGCTACTGGTGTATTACATGCGCACCGAAAGTCGCAAAGATATTTGCGTGTATGGTTTTTTGGTGTTGGTGTATTTGTTTTATTTATCTTTCGGATTATGCCGTTCCTGCTGGATAGCCGCCGGAGCGGGGCTACTGATGATGTGGATGTTTGGCACACTGCGTACGCTCATTTGGCAACGGAAAGGACGCGTGTTTTGGTTAGTTGTGTTAGGCATAGCAGTTACCTATTTGCCTGTCTTTGTACAAAGTACGCGTGAAGCGGTGGTCAATCGTGTATCCGAAGTGGCGCAAGTAACGCCGGCTTCTTTCACTCTCAATGTAGCGCGGGAAAATATTTTTCCTTCCTTACATCAACGGTTATACATGTGGAATGTATCGAAAGATATTTTTCTGCACCGTCCGGTCATGGGTGCGGGGCTGGGAAATTTTCAGACGGCTTTTGCTCGCACACAACCGCATACCCTTTTGATATATCCGAATTTGCGTGAATTAAAAACAACCACCCAATCTCCTCATAACGAATTATTTTTTCAATTAGCTCAAGGCGGCATTGTGGGGCTAGGGTTATTTGTGTTTATGTTTATGGTACTGTTTTTGGAAGTGCATGATTTTGCGGCGCATAAAAAAGAAGGAGATAAAAAGCAATTATTGCAGGCCTTGTTCTGCGGCATCTTGGCGATGCTGGTGGATAATATGCTCAACATTTCTTTACATGCGGTTGTGCCGGCGTTTATCTTTTGGTGGTTGGTCGGAGCGGAAGTGAGCGGTGTCGGTCGGGCCGAAAAAAATGTAGAAATTTCGTCTAACCCGGTAACCAAAACAGTGGCCTTTGCTATTTTAGCAGGGACTATTTTAATCGTCATATGGCAGAGCTTAATCTTGCGCAGTGAGTTTGTGTCTTTCCGCGGTCAAAAATCTTTAGCGATGCAAAATATACCCGCCGCCCAACAAGATTTGGCGACAGCCCTTGGATTGTATCGGGCGAATAGTGAAGCGGGTTACCTACTGGGGCAATTATTTTTGAAAGAAGGAAAATATGCGCAAGCCTTGGAAGCCTTTGAAAAAACAATCTCTGCGGCAGCATACCATGACGAAGTATATTTTCAGGCGGCTTTGGCGGCTCTTGGGCAAAACGATCGTGCCAAAACAGTGCGTTATTTGCGAGAGTCCTTGCGTTTGTCGCCGTTTAATTTAATGGGATATGATATGCTGGCCGCACTGGTGCAGGAAGATATTATTTACGCCGATGCCGATACATTGACTATCTTAGAGCGCGGATTAAAATTATTTCCGTACGATACGCAATTGTGGCACGATGTGGGATTTATTTATCTCAAACGCGGCGAAAAAGAATATGCTAAAACGATTTATAAAAACGCGTTAGAAACAGACACATTAGATAAATCTTTGCTGAGCAGTTTGAAAAAATTATACGACTCGAAAGAGGAATTACCTGCTGTTTTGGAGCAAGCTACACAGTTGCAGGGATATTATGATAAAGTCCAAAACTTGCGCGGTACTTCGAAAAATAATTTTAAGAAACTGCGTGAACAACTGGAAAAATATATAGAAGACTATCCGCAAGATGCTAACGGAGTTATTTTGTTGGCGCGGTTTTTTAGTTTGACAGGAAATGATATTAAGTCAAAAGAATTATTAGAACAAGTACTGGCCGTACACCCGGATAATTTGTCGGCTAATTTGGCTTTGGCATCTCTGTTACAAAAAGCAGAAGACATCCCAGATGCCCGCCGTTACTTGAACAACGTGCTGTTTTATTATCCGCGAAATCAAATTGCTTTACGGCGGTTAGAGCAACTGCAATGAGGGGTTGCTAACGAGGATATTTTTTGCTTGAATGAATTAAAATAGATAAAAAGTTTTGAAAAATGCTTTACAAACGAAATGAAATTGCTATAATGGTAGAAGGAGTGTTTGCTTGATAGGAAGAGTAAATAAAAATCTTATGAAAATAATTACTATTACAAAAGAAAAAATTTTGGTTACGCTGTTGGCTTTTGCTTTGGCCGGCGGCTCTGTGTTTGCGGCAGTTTCCCCGGCGAAACAACTTGAAAAAGGGAAACAGCTTTATGCTCAAAATAAAGATGACGAAGCTATGGATGCTTTCATCGATGTTTTGGTGAACGGTTCCCGCGCTGAAGTGGAAGAAGCAAACAAGTACGTGAATTTGATTCATAGCCGAATCGGCGGTATTCAAGACCCGATCGAAGTAGATGTGAATTTTAAAGAAGGGGAAGCAAAACGCTTGGAAGCTGCCAAAGATCCTGCAGTGTTAGAAGAGCAGTTAAATGCAGAAACTGCTGCCATAGAGGAAGAAGTAAAAGAAGCCGCAGCACCGGCAACCGCTCAAGCTGATGCCGCTGCTTTGGCTGCTCAAAAAGCACAAGAAGAAGCCGCCGCACAAGCTGCTTTGGCTGCTCAAAAAGCACAAGAAGAAGCCGCCGCACAAGCTGCTTTGGCCCAAAAGGAACAAGAATTATTAAAAGAGCAAGCCCGTGAGCAAGCACTCAAAATGCAAGGGGTGGCTGATCAAGAAACAGAAGAAGCCAAATTGGAACAACAACAAACCAATTCTACCTTTGTAGATTTAACCACGCCGGCTGCCTTAAAAGCGCGTCAAATTTATACCAGCCAGAAATTAGAAAATATGAAAGCGGCCGCTATCGCTAAGTTGGAAAAAACAAAAGGCGTACGCGTGTATTTCCGCAACGGATTGCCGGATGCCATTGATATAGACAGTGAAATCTTATTCAACGGATACAAATTCCGTCCGGAAGCCTTGCCAGTACTGGATCAAGTATATACGTTGATGGCCTTAACACAAGGTGCCGGATACATTATTTTACCGCCGGGATCTTATACGGATAACATCACGCTCTCGGGCATCCGCCAGGCCATGGCCTTAAATTCTTTCTTGGTACATAAAGGTTTGTCTTCCGGAAAAATCAGCTACAATATGGGACTATTTGACCAAGAACCTCCGGCCAAATTTGCCAATTTAGAAGGCGTTTCTATCGTATTTGATTTTGATGCAGATTTGCCTTCCGCATTGCCTGATGCCACTTCTGTAAGCAAATTGCCGATGCTCAGCATGGCTGTTGTGCCGGTGAGCAATAAAATTGATCCTTCTGCCGGAGAAGCATTTGCTATAGATTTCTCTGTAATTGAAACCCAAAATCCGTTGGATAATTGGGTGTTCCAAGTGGTACAACATGCGGCAGACGGTTCCTATTATGTAGTGCGCCAATTAGAAGGTTTTTCACCTGTCTACCATCAAATAGTATGGAATGGACGCAAAGGAATTATCGGTCCTGAGCTGGCCTGCGGTACCTACACTTTGGCTTTAACTGCCGCTGACGTGCAAGGTGGCAAGCGTACGATACGCCGCCAAGTGGAAGTAGCTTGCAAAGGAGCTGCTGCTGACAAAGCTAAAGCAGCCGCAAAGGATACGGAAAACGCAGATGCTGCAAAGTTGGATTACAAAACGGCTCGTTTGTGGACCAAACCTAACCGTGTAATGAAGGGTGCGGCAGTTGCAGAACCGGAAGCTGAACCGGCCGCAGAACCGGAAGCGGTAGATCCGTTTGCAACCGATAATGCGCAAGCCGCTCCTGCTGCTGTGGATTATAATAACTATGGTGGAACTAATAACGCGGCTCAACCGGCGCCTGCCAACACGCAGGCAAATGTTCCTGCTCAAGGGGTCGCTAACCCATATGATATGCCGTATGATGAATATGGCAACTAAATAAGTAAGGATTTTGCTTATGAATTTTGCAGAAATGCTGATAGGAAAAAATATGAAGGCTCATCCCGAAGCCTTGGGATTGTACATAGGCTTGGATGAAATGTATCTGGCACAGACCGCTCAGAAAGAGGGAGGAGCTGTGCTGGAGTCGTTGTTGCGTATTCCTATACCGGAAGTAGACCGTAGCAAATTGAAACCGTTGGAACTTAATGACGGATTCTTTGCTGAAAAAAATTGGTTAGAACCACTGACTAAAGTGGCTGCCAAAAAACGATGGAATAATACAAAAGTAGTGGTCTCGTTATCAGCTTCTTTTGCTTTGTTGCGGCACTTTGTGGTTCCCGCCGTGATTGAGCGAAAACATTGGAAAGAAGCAATTCCCTTGCAAGCTCGTAAGTACATCCATTTTCCGTTTGAAAAAACCTTATATTCTTACCATGTTTATGAGCTGGAAACCGCAGCTAGTAAACAAAAACGTTTAGGAGTTATTTTTACAATGACTCCGAAATCTACCATTGAAAAATTGGAGAAAGGTTTGCGCAGTGTGGGACTGGATCCTATTGCTATCGAACCGGCTCCTTTGTCATTGAGTCGTGCTTTTGCAGAGAATGATAAGGAAGCGGTGGATGATTCAGGTCGTATTTATTCGTTTTTCGGCACCGATATGGCCAGTTTTGTCTTTACCAACCAACATGCACCCGTCCTATTCCGTGAAGTGGAAATAGGAGGAATGTCACCGGTAGAACGGCGTCGTTTTGAAATTACTAACTGTACAGAATTTATTAGCAAGCAACTAGAGAAGGATCCCTTTGACGAAGCAGTTATCATGGGGGCGGATATTGATAACTGGGTGGCTTTGTTGGAGGCGGATTCTAAAAAACCGGTTCGGCGGTGGGATTTGCGTGAAGTATATGGCGTAGAAACAAAATCTGCCGGAGAGATGGCTGCAATCGGGGCCAGTACCAAGTTTTACTACTCCAAAGAGCCTGATTTGGATTTCATCAAACGCAATCGTTTGAGTGACTATGAATTCAGCGCATCCTTGACTTTTTGGAAAATTACAGTACTTGTGGCCTTGGTTTTATTGGGGTTGTTGGGAAAAACCTGGTGGGAAGTGCATTCCGAAAACAATAAATTGGCTGATTTGAAAAAACAGAATAAAGTAGCCATTGCGGATTTCCAAGGATTAACGGCGCAACAAATTCAAAGCAATTTGTCTCGCATCAAGACACAAAATTCCAACTTGGAAGGCGTGCTTCCTCAGAAGTATTTAACGCCGATTTTGTCTGATGTCGCCTCGTCCATTCCTAATGCGGTATGGATTACCAAATTGACCTATAAAGAAGAATTTCCAGCCAAAAAGGGAGATGGCCGTTCTCTTGTAATAGAAGGCGGTATCCAGACCGGAAATTCGGAACAAGATTTAACGGTAGGAAAACAGTTTTATGATCGTTTGATGCAGAAATCTTCCATTAAAGATATCTGCGGAACGCAGGGAGAGATCAAGTATCGTGATTTAGCATTGACAGGTGATAAACCGGCCGGAAAGCATGTTGAATCTGCTAAAAAAGAAACCTCCTATATATTTACCTGTGATAAAAAAGGAGCTTCCAGATGAAAAAGGGTAAAAAATCAGTAAAACTACTGGACTCTGTAAAAAAAGGGTTAAAAGATATTAAGCTGGTATTAGAGGAAGGAAATTATAAGTTATTCCTCAAACAGCTGGTTGTGATTATTGTGCTAATTTTTGCCTATCGTTACGTGAATACAATGTTTCACGAACAGCAGAACGGAATTGCCAGCCAAATTGAAGCAGTCCATGCCCAACAAAATAATGAACAAGCTTATTTGACAAACAAGAAAAAATTGTTGGAATTGGAACCTCGCTTTCCGGATTTGGAAACAAAAAACGATTGGTTATTGCGCCAAGTGGTGGCTATTTTTAAGGACTCTCCTATTCAGCCGTCTATTGGCTCTTCCCAATCGGAAAATACCAGTAACAATGGATATACGGTTGTTTCTTTGCCGGTGAGCATTGAGGCTTCTTATCACGATTTTGGCAAGTTGTTAGCCAGTATTGAAAATAAAGATGAAATGTTACGTGTCTCTGAATTTTTCATTGACAAGCAAGAAAATTCGTTGGGTTCTAATAATATTAAAATGCAAATTAACACCATTTTCCCAAAGGAAAAGATTGCTAAGACCATGTTTAAGGAAGAGACCAAAAAAGCGGAGGGTAAAAAATGATATACCGCCGATTTTATGTGATTTTAAGTCTTTGTTTGAGTGGAGCGGTTATGGGCTGGGCGGCCGATTTCGCCCCAGCAGTACCTGATTTAAATTTACCCAGCGAGGAGACTGCTGCTCCTCTGCCGCCAGAAGAGCCCGTAGCGGTGGAAGAAATTCCTGCGCCGCCTCCGGTTGCTGCGCCTAAAAAAGCACCGGCTAAAAAAGCGGCTCGTCCGTCTCAAGCAGCAAAGAAAACTTTTGCTGACAAACTGAAAGAAAATGCTCCTGCAAAGCCCATTGAGGCCCCTGCGAAAGTGGTTGCACCAAAGGAAGAAGCAGCACCGGTTGCGGAAGGAGCAGACGCTGTAGTACCGGAAACTGCAAAAGAAGATTTGGTACCTGCACCTGAAACCACAACGCCTGCAGTTGCCAAAAAGGCCGTGAAAGTGACGTATGCTCCGTCTACAGACAGAGATCCGACGCTCTCTCCTGCCGATATCGCCACTATTAAACGCCGCGAAGCAGATCGCTTGCGTGCTATCGAAATGGAAAAACAACGTAAGTCGGAAGCAGAGAGACAACGCTTAGCGGAAATAGAAAGATTGCGCCAACTGGAATTGGAACGGTTGCGAGATCCTTCTAAGGAAATTCGCGGAAAAATCCGAATTAATGGTATTATCGGAGAAGAAGTTTTTATTGGTAATAAGGTGTACTCGGTAGGTGGTACGGTGTTAGGTGCTAAAATTATCAGCGTACAGCCTGATGGAGTAGTGTTCTTGTATAAAGGACAAAAATTTACTAAGAAAGTGCAGTTGAAGTAAAATTATTTGTAAAAAATTATAGGAGGATAGATGAAAAATCGCTTAGGAGTTCTTTTGGCTTTATTGTTTGCAGCCGGTATGTATCCGGTTAGCGTTGCAGCACAAACCGCTGCCGATGAAGCCACCGCTGTATCCGCTGAGGAAACGGTAAAGTTATCCGGAGAATCTGATTTGTATAAAGAAGCAGAAGTCGGATCTCCGTTAGACCGCAAGGTCTCTATTCGGGTGTCTAATGTACCTATTTCAGCATTTCTTAATAGTATTACCACCCAAGCCCAGATTAACTTTATCATGAGCGAAGAGTTCGCTAATAAAAAAGTAACGGCTTCGTTGACAAAAGTAACGGTGCGTGAAGCGCTTGATACTTTGTTGCGTGTTCATGGGTTAACCTATCAACGTATTGGAAAAAGTGATAGCTACGTAGTTACCAAACGTTCCAGTGATGCCCCGGATACAATTACCAAGATTTATACTCTGAGCTATATTTCTTTACAGTCTATCGGCTCTCCGTCTAGCGAATTGTCTAGCATTATGCCGCAGGATGTGTCCAGCTCAAGCATTTATGGATCTTCCACCTCTTCCGGTGACATGGGAGGCGGAATGTCTGTAGGAGGCGGGAGCTCCCAAGGAGGAGACGCTTATAGCGGTTCTGCTGAGATTATTGGTATTGTTAAGAGTATGCTTTCTCCGGTGGGACGTATTGCCATTGATGCCCGCACCAATAAATTAATTATTACGGACGTGGCCGAAGTATTCCCGCAAGTGGAAAACATTTTGGCTGAATTGGATATTAAACCGCCCCAAATTTTAATTGAAGCGCAAATTGTAGAAGTAAGCAAAACCAGCGGTTTAACCTTAGGTTTCGAATATGGTGGTTCCGATGGTACCTTAGTTTCCTTCAAAGGTCCTAAACGCACTGTTGACTCCAATTACATGCGCGGTAAAATGGAAGACAAAGACGGAAACTTAGTTAAAATGCACGGATGGGACTGGATTTTCCCGCTTACGAACAACAACTCTTCCTCCGGTGGCAGTTCCAGTAGCAGTAGTAGCGGATCCGGTACGGGTAGTGAAAGCCAAGGTGGTGTATTAGATTTCTCCTCCTTCCAAATTGTGTTGAGAACATTGCTGACCCGCGGTGAAGCAAAATATTTAGGAAAACCGAAAGTGGTAACCTTGAACAATAAAACAGCTACCATTACCACTTCTACCGATGCGACGGTTGGTTTTACCACAACGGGTGGTTATCAATCCGATGTGGCGACCACATCCTCTGCCGAAAGAAAACGGGTCGGTTTGACTTTACAAGTTACACCGCAAGTGAACCGCGAAGGCTATGTAACCTTATACGTACAACCTTCTTATTCCGATTTAGTCAGCTCTGGATTTGACGGAACGAAGGATACCACTACCCGCGCAGCTTCTACGCTGGTGCGTGTAAAGAATGGTCAGACGGTAGTAATCGGTGGGTTGTTAACATCCCGTGAAACGGATCAAACCCGCAAAGTGCCCTTGCTCGGTGATATTCCCATATTGGGATGGTTGTTCACCAGTCGCAGTACTTCTAAGAGCACTACTGATTTGGTCATCTTTATTACTCCGACTATTTTGGCTGAATAAGCGAGTAATCGGTCTATTTCATTCGCTTGCCCTCTGTTGCTTGCAAAGGGGGCAAGCGGTTACCATAAGTAGGGTGATTTTTTGATAAAGGGAAGATAAAATGGCAAATGAATTAAGTGATATTTTAATTGGACAAGGATTGATTGACGCCGAACAGCTCAAACGTTCCCAGTTGTATGCCAAGCAGAATAATACGACCGTACAGGAAGCGATTATCCGTTTCGGATTTGCTACCGAGGAACAGGTGACCGCTGCGCTGGCCAAACATTTTTCTCTTCCCTATGCAAGCAAAGAGAATGGTATTTTAATTCCGGAACGGGATCAAGATTTGCAAAAATTGATTCCCGAAAAGTTCGCCCGGGAAAACTTAGTAGTTCCTTTATTTATCGAAGATAATGAGTTGGCAGCTGCGTTTTTTGATCCTTCTAACTTGTTCTTAGTAGACAATATCCGCATGATGGCGGGAAAAGAAGTACAGCCTTTTATTGCCAGTAAAAGCCAGATTTTAGCAGTCATCGATTCTTTTTACGGACATAAAAATTTATTAGAAGAAGTGGTTAATGAGTCCGAAGGAGGCACTGCCTCTACGGCCTCTGACGAAGACGTGCAAATCGATGCCGGATACTTGGATTTGGATAAAGATTCGGCAAATTCCTCTCAGTACATTAAATTAGTAAACGCGATGCTCAAACAAGCCATCACGGAACGCACTTCAGATATTCATTTGGAATTGTTTGATGAACGGGTTAGTTTGCGTTTCCGTATTGACGGTTCCTTGTACGAACGTACGCCGCCAACCAAAGATTCTGTAGCAGCTATTATTTCCCGTATTAAAATTTTATCTAAACTGGATATCGCGGAAAAACGTTTGCCTCAGGACGGTAGTTTCGGAATAAGATTTCAGAACCGTACCATTGAGGTCCGTGTCTCTGTGTGTCCGGCAGTGTATGGAGAAAAACTCGTGCTTCGTATCTTAGACCGTGGTACGAGTGAGATGAACGTAGATCGCTTGGGCTTTGAACCGGAGCAGAAAAAAGCCTTCTTGGAAGCTGCTAACTTGCCACACGGACTAATTTTCTTGACCGGTCCTACCGGTTCTGGTAAATCTACCACGTTAAATGCAGTATTGACGACCATTCGTACGCCGGAACTAAACTTTATGACGTTGGAAGACCCGGTGGAATATAAACTGGCCGGTATCAGCCAGGTGCAGGTAAAGCCGCAAATCGGATTAACATTTGCCGCGGGGCTGCGTTCTTTCTTGCGTCAGGACCCGGACGTAATTCTGGTAGGGGAGGTCCGCGATAATGAAACGGCTGAGGCTTGTCTGAAAGCCGCTTTGACAGGTCACTTGGTGCTGTCTACTTTGCACACCAATGATGCTTTGGGAGCTATTCCCCGTTTGATTGATATGGGAATGGAACCATTCTTATTGTCAAGTTCTTTGGAATTGGTGGCTGCTCAGCGCTTGGTGCGTATGTTGTGCCCACATTGTAAAATGCAGTATCAACCGGATCCATCTACCATTGCCAAGATTATTAATGAAGGACATTTTAATCCGACGGAAGTAAATACGTGGACTTTTTATAAAGCAGTCGGATGCCCCAAATGCGTTGGCACCGGGTATCTGGGTCGACGTGCTATTTACGAAGTGTACCGTATCACGGAACAGTTACGCAACATTATTTACAAGACGCAAGATTTAATTGAAATGCGTAAAGTAATAAAAGAAAGCGGTGTGTTAAACTTGCGCGGAAACGGTTGGCGCAAAGTGGTAAGAGGACTAACCACAGTAGAAGAAATTTTGAATATCACTACGGAGGAATAAGCCGTATGCAAAAGTATAGTTACGTGGTGAAGGACAGTACTGGTAAAACTCGCAAAGGGAGCATCAATGCAGAGAGCCGGGACCGTGTCATCTTCGCCTTGCAAAACAAAGGTTTTATTATTTTGGAAGTTAAAGAAGGATCTGCTCCTTTATTCGGCAAAACGGCGGGTGCCAAGAAAGTCGGTGGAAAAGTATCCGGGCACGTATTAGCCTTCTTTGCAGAGCAGTTGTCTACCCTGATTGCCGGCGGTGTGCCGTTGGCTCGTGCCATTGCACTACTGAGTGAATATTCTTCCAGTCCGAAACTGGGAATGGTATTAAATCAAGTGGCCAAAGACATCGTGGGCGGAAACTCTTTGCATACAGCTTTATCACGACACCCGAAAACATTTAACAACATTTGGTTGTCGTTGGTGGAAGCCGGGGAAGTAGGCGGAAATTTGGCAGATACTTTGTATCAAATTTCCCAATATATTAAGACGCAAGAAACGATGAAAAGTAAAATTATTACCGCTATTACGTATCCGGCCATTCTGTGTGTGGCCTCCGTGGGCGTATTAATTTACTTTATTTTGGGTATCGTTCCGACGTTTGCGCAAATCTTTAAAGATTTTAATATTGATTTGCCTATGTTGACAGTGACGGTGCTGGCGGTATCCAGCTTTTTGATTAATCACGGTATTTTAATTATCGTGGTGCTGATTATGCTAGCGCTGGGTTTCCGTTTCTATATCAAAACACCGCAGGGCAAAAAACGCTGGCATACGTTTATGATTACGATGCCTATTTTCGGCGGGTTTGTGCGGAATATTTACTATTCGCGTATGTTGACCACGCTTTCTACCCTTTTGCGAAGCGGTGTCACCATTTTGAACGCTATTGTAGTATTGGAAGAATCATTTAATACGAACGTAATTATTCAAAATGCTTTGCGTCTGGCCAAGACGGAAGTGGCGGCTGGTCGTTCTATTTCAGATTCTTTTAGAGCAGCGGGTGTGTTCCCGGGACTTATGACAGAAATGATGATGATGGGTGAAGAATCTGGTAAATTGCCTAGCATTATTGGTACCTTATCTAAGTTTTACTCCGATAATGTGGACCAATTTATCGCCCGATTCTCAGCGGTAATCGATCCTATTCTAATCGTAGGCGTAGGTTCTTTGATTGGTATCGTGGTAGCCTCTATTTTCTTACCTATCTTCAAATTGTCCCAGATCGGCGGTCAATAAACAGAGGAGAGATCTATGTATATTCAAGAGAGAAAAGGTTTTACGCTGATTGAAGTGTTAACGGTCGTGTTAATTGGGGCATTGGTTGTGCTTTTTGCCATTCCGAATTATCGCAAAAGCCAAGATAAAAACCGGTATTTGACGGCTAGCGGTGTGTTAATGGAACTGGGAAATGGCGTGAATATTGTGCGAGAAGATTTCCCGGGAGTTGATTTAACGTCTGGTAGCGTAACGCGAGGAGCAGTTTTTTATAGTGGGACATCACCTTCTTTTGAAGTTGGCTCTGGTGAAAGCGTAACAGGGACCACCGTCATTTCATGGCTGGTGTATAATAATTATTTGACCTCATTTCCCATTGATAATTCCGGGCAGTATTTAGGATATCGTTTCGCCATCAGCACAACCGGAGCTGCCAATTGTTCTTGTAATACGGGAGAAGCGGTCGCTTGTATGACAGGTTCCAACGCTAACAGTTCCTATACTTGTGCATGGGTTGACAAATCCGGTATTTTGCACCATAATTAAAAGAGGAGACATTATGCGCAACGATAAGGGTTTTACATTAGTTGAATTGCTGGTAGCCGCAACGATTGTGGGTATTTTGGCTGTGTTTGTAACCATTCAGCTCCGCAATAGTGCTGCAGAAACTCGTTGGACGCAGGCCAAAGCTAAAGCGGATGCGTTGGCTTTTGCGGCGCATAGAGCCAAAGTAGATTATCCTTCTTTATCTTTTAGCGATACGCCGCTTGGAGGTTATGTAAAAGCAAGTTGTGGGTATCGTCCGCGCATGAATAGTACAGTACAAGCTACCACGCTGATTGATTGTGGATACTTGGAAAATTCTGGTTGGACAGATCGCTATTTTACATACTATGTTTGTAATAATGGGTGTGGTCCGGATGATGCCTATTTGGCATTAGTACAAGTGAATAGTGCAGCCCCATTGCCCAGTCAATATAAGACGTATAAATACTATGCACACCCCAGCCGTGACGGGTTTGAGCAACATTGAGGAAAAATATATGAGAAGAAATACTATTTATCCGTGCGATAAGGGTTTCACATTGATGGAAATCCTGTTTGTGGTGTTGGTGATCGCTTTGGTAATTAGTTTTGCGATGCCGGCTATCCGTTCCGTGCGGTTTGATATCAAAAATGCGCGGGCGAAAGCGGCTTTGCGCAAAGTGGCTGAGGCTCGTCGTTCGTATTATGAATATAGCCGCGGTGGAAATTTTCCAACCACTTCTTTTGAAATTGGTTCGGCTCAAAGCTGGAGCAGCGATACTTGTACAAATCCGGCGGCATCGGGCGTTCCGGGGACTTCTATATCGCCGGAAGATGCCAGCCAGTTGTTTGCGTGTGGCTTTTTAAATTGGAAAGATTTTGCGGGGTTACCGTATCGATTCTATATTTGCAATGCTAATGATACGAGCGAATCCTCCTGTCAGCTGGCTGGTCAAACGCTTTCTGTCAGTGCTACGGCCGCCGGCGATAGCAGTGCTTTTGCCAAGCAGGTGGGTTCTAAATATATGAGCCCATATAAGATGTATATTTTAAAAGACAGCATGGAAGTGCACGATACAGAAGAGGAATAAGAGACATATGAAGAAATATTTTTTACAAAATAAGAAAGGGGTAACCCTATTGGAAGGATTGATTGCTTTGTTGTTACTTGCGCTGATTGCCACGGGTACTTTTGGTGTACTGCTGTCTACTTCTCGGCGCAGTACGCAGCCGGATATTCGAGAAGAAATGATTTTGGCGGTAGAGCGTGCGATGGATAAAATGCAGGTATATGTGTACCCAACCGATTATGCATACGGAAGTCTTCCGGCTGATGTGAAAGGGGGATTATGCGGCGATTCTAATCCGTTGGCAGATCAGGAGCATGACATCGCTTGCTTGTTACCTCCCATTTGTAACGCAAGTAATTCTTATTTTCATTATACGATAACACAAGTACCTGGAGAGAATATGCCGCATGAAAAAATACGTTTTGAAGATTTAGGATCAGGAACGTTGTATTATCCGGTTCGCTCTCCTTATTCTATTAAGTTTGACATACAGTGTAACGGGTTTAAACTATGAAAAAAAATAGTAACTCTTTTTTAATTAGTGGGCGTCGCGGTTTTACACTAACAGAGGTGCTGTTAGCCGTGATGATAGTTGGGCTAATCGGAGTGGCTTTGGCCTCTTTGACTCGTTCTGCCGCGCGGGAAGGGGGCGTCGGTCGCAGTAAAATATTGTTGCGTAATAACTTAGCCTCTTTTGTGCGTACCTTGCGTAAGGACTTGGCTTCTGCCACGGTGGTAAATGCGACGGGAATTATAACGGCCAGCAATTCCACTCCTATCAAACTCTTAGAAATTGGACAAAATGTGCAAGCTGACGGAGTAAC
The DNA here is from genome assembly GCA_017528825.1 of Elusimicrobiaceae bacterium. Lineage (NCBI taxonomy): Bacteria > Pseudomonadati > Elusimicrobiota > Elusimicrobia > Elusimicrobiales > Elusimicrobiaceae > Elusimicrobiaceae bacterium. The sequence goes on from JAFXOI010000003.1 coordinate 118,030, forward strand.
TCCGGTGGCGATGGATCCAAATGCCCCGGGAGCCAAAAAAATTACCTACTGCTTTGTGCGTGGGAATAATAATACCAATATTGTACCTTCCTCAGCTTATCGCGGAGGAGCTATTTATCGCGTAAAGGGAGATACTTATTCCTGCCCTGACTCAGCCATGACATCATCCAATTTGGTATTGAATAATGTGAAATATATTCCGCAGGGGACTACTACTCCCAATTATCCGGTACCGTTGTTTGTACGGGATAATTTCAGTCGAGCAGATTCTCCGAATTTGTTAACCGTACGCTTGATTACGGAACTAGATAGTACCCCTATCATTAATGATGTGATTAACGAAACATTTTCTGCCCCGATGGGCTATTAAGGAGGAGTTATGATTAAGAATAAACGAGGGGCTGCTTTAATGCAAGTTTTATTGATTACGATAATCTTGGCCGGTATGGCTACGATGTTGTTGAGAGCCAGTCTGTCTCGTACGTCATCGGCTCGCAAAACACGCCGAGCGGTAACTGCCGAGATGTTGATAGAATCGTGTATGGCGGAAGTAAATGCCTTGTGGGCTTCTAAAAGCGATGAGGCCTTTCTAAACGATTTGTCTACGAAAGGAGTTCATGCTTCTCCTATTATGTATGTAGACAGAGAAGGAGAACAACCCCAATCGGAGTATGTATGCCACATCGCCGATCCCTACGGCGGAGCTGATTATACAGTTACAGCGCGCTTTGTTTCTAAAAACGACAAATGGCTGGTTGAGTATGAGGCAGACGGAATAGAGTGATTTGCATGCATAAGACAGGGTGGGTATTGTTACTGATTTTCTTGAGTGGACTGGCGGGATTGCAAGCGCAATCCTATCCTACCTCTGTAGATGCTAGTAATGCTGTAGAAGCTCCTCCTTCCAGTATTGATTTATTAAAACGTTCAGCCGGTGCTTCCAGCGTAAAAGCGGTCGCTCCTGTCGCTGCGACTTCGCAATCTTCTTCCGGTACGAGTACTGATACGACGGCTGCCAAGCCCGCCCCAACGAAGAGTACCGGGTCCTATTTAGAAATGCCCTTATCTTCGGGAACGGTTGTAAAAACGCAAGTTCAACCTACTATCAAGCCTGCGCCTCGTCCGGCTAAGGTGACAACTCCCGCTCCGGATCCGGCGCCTACAGCCGTGGAAAAAGATATTGAACAGAATAATGCTTTGGCAGAAGGGGAAAAAACAGGAGTACCGGTTACATCTGTAGCTACTCCTGCGGATACGCCTGCAGAGCCAACGGTTTCGGGAGAAACAAACTCGGAAGCCATTGCACAGGAAGAGTTGGATTATGCCGCCCGTATGTTGCGTCAAGCTAAACAAGAAAATTCCTCCGGCCGGTTTATTCCGCCCCCTGCGGCTATCTCTGCGCAAGAAGTACCTCCTACGCCGACTACAACCGCACGCCGACCCTATGATCCCAATGAATATCGCCCGGGTGTAGAATGGATTAAAAGTAACAGCACTAATTTTGTGATTTATACCCAAAAACGCGAAGGCGGAATTGGCTCTTCCAATATGGGCATGACCTTTGAATCTGCCTATGCTACGTTGCGCCGAAACATTCCGTGGATGATGTCAGATAAAGTGCGGGTATTTGTGTATCAGGACCATAATAGCTATTTGAAATATGAGCCAAATGCCAAAGCGTGGGCGCGTGCACTAGCGTATCCGACCCGCGGAGAAATTGTAGTGTATGATGAGCCCGGCAAACAACAAGAACTCAAAGAGGTATTTACGCATGAGTTGGTGCACATCTTCACACAGAAATTTTTTGATAAATATAAAACAGGCAAGCTTATGACACCTACGTGGCTGGATGAGGGCTTGGCTGTGTATATGGAAGATCAAGCATATAACGGGTCAAAAGGCGGGCCGTGGAATCATGATTTGAAAACGTTGAATATTCAGCGGTCCGAACAAAGTCAAGTCAATACGTTTTCTTCTACAGCCATGTTTGGCTCTTCTTCCAATATGGGAAGTGGCCCGTTCAGAGCTAAAAAAGGCAGACCCGTCTACTTGATGCCGTTTGACCAATTTATGCAAGAAGGTTCTCTGTCTTATATGGAAGGACGCGGAAAGACCCAAGATTGGTATTTCCAAGCCTACGCCATGGTGCGTTTTCTATTAAATCCGGCGGGAGGTTCTTCTCCTTCCAATCGTATGCAATTTGAGCAATTTACCCGTTTGATTGCCCAAGGGGAACAAGTGCGTGATCCAAAGACCGGATTTCCAATGCGCGGTCCCGATGGTAAGCCTGTCTATCAGCCCTATTCTGTAGAAAAAGCGATGGGCCGCTCGTATCACTACAACAATGCCAGCAATTTCGAAGATAATTTCTGGCGCTGGGTTAAAAAACAATAATCATACCTTTGACTACCCCCCCTAGAGATAACAACTGCCATGATATTTTAACTGCAATTTAAGCAGTTAAGATGCCTCGCATATTTCTTGTCAGTACTGTGGCCATTTGTCTAGTTGTAAACTGCTATAATATAAACATGGCTGTGCAGGAAGATACCGTATTAAGCGTAGAAAATCTACAAGTATCCTTAGGAAAAGGCGACCACTCCGTGCCGGTGGTGCGAGGCTTGTCCTACCAATTGAAAAAAGGCCAAGTACTTGCGGTAGTAGGGGAATCCGGTTGCGGAAAAACCTTACATGCCCTATCTTTACTGAGATTGTTGCCCCCCGGAGTGTATATCACCGGCGGCAAAATCATCTATCGCGGGAAAGATATTTGTACGCTACCCAATGAAGAGCTTCGTCACTTGCGCGGTCATAAAATAGCCATGGTGTTCCAAGATCCCATGACTAGTTTGAATCCTATCCGCACCATTGGTAAACAGTTAACTGAAACTATCCTGGCTCACCGGTCCGTTAGCCTGTTGAAGGCACGTGCTATAGCGGTGCGATTGCTTAAAAAAGTAGGTATTGCACAAGCCAAAGAACGTTTGAACGAATATCCTTTTCAGTTTTCCGGCGGACAACGGCAGCGAATTATGATTGCTATGGCTTTATGTTTGCATCCCGAAGTATTAATTGCCGATGAGCCGACCACTGCTTTAGATGTAACCATTCAGGCACAAATTTTGAAACTGATTAAACAACTACAACGACAAAGCGGAATGTCTGCGGTATTTATTACTCATAACCTGGCACTGGTGGCGGATATTGCCGATGAAGTGTTGGTGTTGTATAGTGGACATTGTGTAGAAAAAGCGTCCGTACAAGAGTTATTTTCAAAGCCCTTGCACCCGTACACAAAAGGTTTGTTAGGGTCTTTGGTTAGTTTAACTCATAAAATGGATCATTTGCCCGCAATAGAAGGATATCCTCCAGCCCCCGGTTTTCCAAAACAAGGATGTCCGTTTGCCCCGCGCTGTCCGTATGTGACAGAAAAATGTCGCCAAGAATTGCCGCCTTTAGACTCGGTGCGAAATCACCAAGTGCGGTGTTGGCGAGCGGAGGAATTATGACGCTACCTATCGAAGTAAAACAAGTAGTCAAAACATATCGCCGCGGGGGGTGGTTAGGTGGCAAGGCGGAAGAAAATACAGTGCTTCACGGAGTAAGTGTATCCGTGGGAGAACAGGAAATCTTGGGCTTAGTGGGAGAATCCGGTTGCGGTAAAACAACTTTAGCTAAGATTATATTGGGCTTGGAATCTTATCAAGCCGGTTCGGTCAAAATAAACGGACAGGAACTTAATACCTTAAGCAAAGCCGGCTTTAAAAATTTAAGGCGTTCTTTACAGGTCATCTTTCAGGATCCTTATTCCAGTTTAGATCCGCGTATGAATGTGGCTCAAATTATTAGTGAACCGTGGGATATTCATCACTTATATCCCAATCGTCAAGAACGGAAAGAAAAATTGGAAGAATTGCTTTTGTCTGTAGGATTGTCTGCGGAAATGGCCCCGCGTTATCCGCATGAATTTTCCGGCGGGCAACGGCAACGGGTAGCTATCGCGCGGGCACTGGCTTTGGAGCCGCGCATTTTGGTGGCCGATGAGCCCGTGTCGGCTTTAGACGTATCTGTACAGGCGCAAATACTCAATTTACTTAAAGACATCAGCCGCCGGCGTAAATTAAGCGTATTGTTTATTTCGCATGATTTTGCGGTGGCACGTTTTTTGTGTGACCGAATTGCGGTTATGTACCAAGGACGTTTGGTGGAGAGTGCTCCTGCGGAAGAACTGTTTAGCAATCCGCAACATCCCTATACGGAAACCTTGTTGTCAGCGGTGCCGGTGCCCAATCCTGCGTTGCAGAAAAATCGTCAAGTATTAGAAGCCTCTGCGGTGGTATCAGGCGCTGAAAAAAGCCCCTGTCCGTTTGCCTCGCGTTGTGCTTATTTTGAGAAGGATATTTGTATGCGTCCTTGCTCGTGGACGGTAGGTAAAAACGAGCATGGTTGTGCGTGTAACCGCTTACCTTTTGCCAAACAAAAAAGTCGGTATGCCCTTGAAGAAGGAGCCATAAAATGATTCGGTATATTGCCAGAAGACTTCTTTTATTGCCACTGGTGGTATTAGGCGTCACCTTTCTGTTGTTTTTCCTAACGCAACGGCTCAGCCCGGAAATGCGCGCTTCTCTGTATATCAAAGATCCGCGTCAAATGGGTTCCATGGAAGAAATAATTCAAAAATATGGCTTGCGCGATAATTTGTTTAAGCAATACGGCCGCTGGCTAACCGGTGTCATAAGCGGTGATTTGGGTTATAGCCAAAGCGCCAATATGCCGGTGAAACAAGCTATTAAAGAGTATTTACCGGCGACGGTACAACTAGCATTTGTAACGATTGTGTTGGTGGTGTTTTTCGGCGTCTGGTTTGGCACCGTGTCAGCGGTGAAGAAAGATAAGTGGCAAGATCAGTTGGCGCGTTTGATCAGCGTGGGGGGATTTTCTTTACCTATTTTTGTGTTGGGGCTTTTACTACTGATGTTGTTTTACGGCAAGTTAGGTTGGTTCCCACCGGGCGGATATTCTTTATCAACGGACGTAACGATCCACTTGCCCTCTTTTCATCACTATACCGGATTTTTATTGATAGATTCTTTGCTAAACGGTAACTTGCGTGTATTTGTAGATGTGCTACGGCATTTGTTTTTACCGGCATTAACGCTATGTTTGGGTTCTTTTGCCTTAATGGTGCGCGTTATGCGCTCCTCTATGTTAGAGGAATTAAATAAAGATTATGTGCGTACCGCACGTGCTAAAGGCCTGCCCGAACGAACGGTTATTTATCGTCACGCCGGTAAAAATGCCATCATTCCGGTTATTACGTTAGCGGGGATTCAATTTATCCGTTTGCTAGGGGGCACGGTGATTGTGGAAACGATTTTTGATTATCCGGGCATTGGCCGCTTCGGAGTAACAGCGGCACAACAGTTGGATATCGCGGGAATTCTGGGTTTTTCACTCATGGTGGCCGTGCTCTTTGTGGTAGGTAATTTATTATCTGATATTTTATACACAGCGGTGGACCCGAGGATTAAACTGCATGACTAAACGTATTTGGAAACGCATTTTGCAAAACAAATCCTCCTTGTGCGGATTTGTATTAGTGGCTTTTTTTGCCGGGGTGGCTCTGTTTGCTCCGGTGCTGGCTCCCGCTCATGGCAAGGACGTGTATCAAATGCCACAAAGCAGCTATGACATTGCGCCTCAACCGCCGTCTGCACAACATTGGTTTGGAACAACCGAACAACAATATGATCTGTATTACGGAGTCGTTTGGGGAACGCGGCTAGCTTTTAAGATTGGCATTTCGGTTACATTTTTTGCCTTTTTAATCGGACTTTTTTTGGGAAGTGCCGCGGCGTATTTCGGCGGAAAGATAGACGAGATTATTATGCGCTGTACGGATGTCGTGTTTGCGGTTCCTTCGCTGGTACTGGCTATGGTAATTGCCGCCATGTTGGGGCCTGATATTAAAAATATGATGATTGCTTTAACGGCGGTAGCATGGCCTTCGTATGCGCGGTTAGTGCGGGGAGATGTATTGTCTGTTAAAGAACGGGATTTTGTCACAGCCTCCAAGGCATTAGGGGCAAGAGGGCCACGGTTACTACTACGACATATTCTGCCCAATTCCATTTACCCGTCTATTGTGGTGGCCAGCTTGGATATTGGCTATATTGTATTGACTGCCGCCTCTTTGTCCTTCTTGGGCTTGGGAGCCCAACCGGGCACAGCCGATTGGGGGCAATTAATTGCCTTAGCGCGTAACTGGGTATTAGGTAGTGGCAGTAACACGTTTGCGTATTGGTACACCGTCGTAGTACCGGGGGGAGCAATTTTCTTATTTGTACTAGGTTGGAATTTGCTGGGAGATGGGTTTCGCGATATTTTAGACCCGCGCCAGGGCTAATTTAAGCTACAATAAGATAAAGGGATTTTTTTATGTGAGGTTATAACATGATTAGAAGGAAGGATCTGTATACATCTTTAAGTGATAGTGCATTTCGCCAACCGGAAAAGGTGGCCTTAGTGGAAGCATCCACCGGAAAGAAAGTTACTTATGCAGAATTATTGATGAAAGTGGATCGCGCGGCCGATATGTTTTGGGAACACGGCATTCGTAAGGGGGACCGCGTGGCGGTAGTACATCGCAACTCTATTGAAGTGGTGGTGGCGAACTACGGTTTGTATAAGATTGGTGCTATTTGTATTCCCATGAACTTTATGGTGACCAAGCAAGAAGAGATCCAATTCATTTTGAATAATGCCGGTGCCAAAGCAGTAGTAACACAACAAGAATTTATCCGCCATTATTTGAAAGCACAACCGTCACTACCGGATTTGAGATATATTTTCTCTACAGATACCATTCCGGAATCTGCCCAAGATAAACCGTTTGTGCAATTATTTTGGGATCAGATTGAAAAATCTACTTTCCACGATGAAACTGCCGGAGCCTGCGCTCGTACGGAAGACGATGCTTTTATCTTGTATACTTCCGGTACTACGGGCCAACCCAAAGGAGCTATGGTCACGCACGGCAATTTGGCCAGTAACGTTATTTCTTGTGCCCAAATTTTTAAGATTAACGATGATGATGTGTTCTTGTGTTTATTGCCTATGTTCCACTCGTTTGCATGGACAACGTGTGTCGTTATTCCTTTGTATCTGAATTTGAAAGTAGTCATTGTGGCCAACGTCATGCCGGCCAAAACATGGCTTTCTGCGATGGGTAGTGAAAACGTAACACTCATTTTGGCAGTGCCACAAATTTTGGCGGTGCTGTCCAAAGAAGCCAAAGGGCTCAAACAGCTCTACTTGCGTTTCTGGCCGTTTAAGCATGTGCGCTTTGCCGTATCCGGTGCGGCTCCTTTAACACAAGAAATTAAAGATCGGTTCGAGCAGAAAATCGGTGTGAAAATTTTGGAAGGTTACGGCCTAACCGAAACCAGCCCCGTGGTGAGCGTGAACACGGAAGAATTGCAAAAAATTAAATCTGTCGGCCCTGCTATTCCGGCCGTTAGTACGATTGTATTAGATGAAGAGGGCAAAGAAGTTCCGCGCAACTGTGAAGGGGAATTATGTGTAAAAGGTCCCAACGTATTCCGCGGATATTTTGGCAATCCGCAAGCTACCAAAGATGCTTTTACGCAGGATGGTTGGTTTAAGACAGGCGATATTGTGGCTATTGATGACGACGGATTTATCTTCATTAAAGACCGCAAGAAAGACATGATTATCATTAAAGGGCTCAAAGTATTTTCTGCCCAAGTGGAGGCAATCATTAATTCTTGTGAGGGTATTGAAGAATCTGCTATTATTGGCGTGCCGGATGGAAAAGGTGGCGAGTTTATTAAATGTTACGCCGTCAAAACGGAAGGCGCTACCCTGACCGATAATGATTTCCGCAAATTCTTAAAATTGAATTTGGACAATTATAAACGTCCGCGTGATTTTGAATTTGTCGATAAACTCCCTAAAAATGCCTTAAATAAAGTGCTCAAACGTAAACTACGTGAAATGGCGGTAGCAAAATTAAAAGAGCAAACTGCTAGCGGTCAGGCAACTCCAGAAGAGGAGAAATAACCGTGACGGACGTAGCGGCTATTTTGCGCCAAGTAGTGCCGGATGCTTATTATGTCGGCGGTGTGGTGCGGGATAGTTTGCTTAAAAAACCGTCCGGAGACATTGATTTGGCTTTACCTAAAGAAAGAGTCAAGCCGGCCGCATTATCTTTAGGGAAAAAACTGCAAGCTGCTGTGTTTGAAATGGATGCCGAATTTGGCGTTTGGCGTTTGGTGACCCGTCGGGAAAATTTACAAATTGATTTGACAGCTTTTCAAGGTAAAAATTTGTCGGAAGATTTGCGCCGGCGTGATTTTACCTTTAATGCGTTGGCTTATCCGGTGACGGCCCCCTTGTCCTTAAAAATCACTCCCGTAAAGGGGCAGAAAGCCCAAGTTTGCCTGCAAAAATTACAAAAGAAATACATCGTTGATTTGAAAAAAGGGGTGCAAGATTTAGCCGCTAAGCACATTCGGCTCAATACCCCCAAGGCCTTGCAAGATGATCCGTTGCGTATTTTGCGCGTGTTTCGGCATGCGGCAGAATTAAAATTTACCATTACGCCCTCTGCCTTAAAACAAATTAAAAAAGACGCGCCTTTACTGGTGCAAAGTGCCGGGGAGCGTGTGCAAGAAGAGCTTACCCGTTTGTTTCAAACGCCGCGTGCGTATGAACATATTTTGCGTATGGAACAAACAAAAGTGTTGGAAGTGCTGTTTCCGGAACTAACCCCGCAACGCAACTGCGCTGTGTGTTATTACGGCAAAGGTGGCGTTTTGAAACATACGTTAGATTGTTTTAAGCGAGAAGAGTGGCTACTGGAAAATGTGCACAAGGCCTTTCCTAAGTATGCTAAAAAGTTACAAGATGTTGCCCAGCAAAAAAGTTTGCTCAAAATGGCTGTGCTGTTGCACGACGTAGCAAAACCAACTACGGCTATGATGAAAGAGGGGCGGTTGCGCTTTTTTTATCATGAACAAAAAGGGGCAGCCATGGCGCATAAAATTTTAGAACGATTACACTATAGCAAAGCAGAAATGCGTTTGATTGGTGCTATGATTGGGGAACATTTACGGCCCAGCAATTTGGCCAGTAACGATGTAATCACAGATCGGGGAGCTTATAAATTTTTCCGTGATTTGTCGGAGGCGGCATTGCCACTGCTGTTTTTATGTTGGGCCGATTATACCAGCTACGTAACGGATGCTCAACTAAAAAATATGCTTCCAAAGAGTACTGCCCGAGTTATGAGTTTGGAAAAAGCTAAACAAACTGAAAACGTGGGCAAGACGCTGCGGCATTTGCAAGTATTAAATTATCTGTTGAAGAAATATTTTGATCATCCTAAACAAATTCATCCCACTAAATTAATAGACGGACGAGATGTAATGAAAGCTTTATCTATCGGGCCTTCTCCCGAAGTGGGGAAAATTTTGGAAGCGGTGGCATTAGCACAAGTGGATGGGCAAGTAACCGATAAAAAAACAGCATTAGATTTTATTCTCACGCAATTTGGTAAAAAATAGCTTGTACATCCAATAGAAACAATTGCTATAATAGTAATGCAAAATTAATTATTGCGGGCGTGGTTCAATGGTAGAATGGGAGCTTCCCAAGCTCTAGACGAGGGTTCGATTCCCTTCGCCCGCTCTTTGAAAGGGTACTTATGGCAGACGAAAAACAAGAGCAAACCGAAATAACTGAATTAGAAGAAAAACTTCCGGCCCAACGCAGCAGTAAAGATTTGTGGCTGTTTTTAATTATTGTGGATGTGGTGCTCTTATGTGTATTTGGTTTTTTCTTATATAAAAATCTGTCTGCTATGTTGCTTTCCCCGCAAGATCCTATGGGGGAACCAAAAGTAGTAGAAGAAACACTACTGGTGGAAGAAGATGCCGCGGGAGACGTGGTAGAAATCGCGCAAGCAACGGTTGTGGAAACGGTTCCTCCTGCTCAGCCGAAAATCTCTGAGCCGGAACCGGTTAAAGAAGAACCTGTGAAATCGGAACCTGCTACGGTAGAACCGGCACCGGTGGCAAAGCCGGCCGCAAAGCCGACAGAACCCAAAGAGAGCGTTTCTGTTAAAGTCAATCCAAAAAGTAAATACCGCCAAGTGACTTTCCGTTACTTTGGAGAAGCTAAAGACGTAGCGGTGGTGAGCGGCTTTACGATGGCCAAACCTCGCGCCTTAAGTAAGAAAAACGGCGTGTGGGAAACCACTCTTTCTATTGCTCCGGGTACTTATAAGTATTTACTGGTCATAGACGGCCAACAACAGCCTGATCCGTATGCCGAAGAGAAAGATGGACGTTCCGTACTGGTGGTAAAATAGATTTTATAAAAGCCCTGCTCCTTGGAGCGGGGCTTTTTTGAGGATACCCCTTTTCCTGCTGCTATGCAGCCAGGTATTTGTTACTAAAATTGATTTTGTGGCGTAAAGAAGAGAATAAATCTTGATTTTGCCTTTTTTGGTTTTATAATATGTAATATACCTTGATTTTTTGAGAGGACTAATTATGAAAAAAATAATTATGATGGCGGGCTTATTTTTATTAGGCGCTGCGGCTTATGCGGCAGACAATAAGATTACTATGGTTACTTATTTTCCGACTCCGTACATGGTGTATCAAGATGTGACGGTAACGGGGCCGTGTGATATGGGATTAATCCGGGAGTGTAAATTAGAGGTTATCAAAGATTTGCAAGTTAATTCTATGTCGGTAGACGAGGACGTTACATTGACTTTAGCAGGGCACGATGCCCAGGCCAAT